>CADBQC010000137.1 GCA_902796745.1 uncultured Pseudomonadota bacterium | reverse complement strand
TTTTATTGAGAAGAAAAATTTAACCTGTTGATATTTCCTTATAAATTTTTCTGAGAATAGTTGTACAATAGCTGTGGTTATTTTTTTATAAGACAATAAACAGCAGAATAATTAGTCTTAGTTTTCTATGAACTCTTTGTATGATTTTATAAATTTATGGTTAAAATACCTTAAAAATTCTCGCAATTTATCTCAAAATACTATCGATTCATATGCATCTGACTTAAAGCAACTGATTCGATTCTTAAATGAGTACAAAGATACCGCATGTAACCTCAGCGATTTTCAATGTCTTAGCAGAAATGATATCAGAGCTTGGATATTGAGCCGAAAAAACGCTCGCGAGTGTGCTAAGACGATTTCCAGAGGGATTTCTGCTACCAAAAGCTTTGTGAAATTTTTAATAAAAGAAGACAAACTTAAAAATAGCGATATTTTGACTATGAGAGCTCCTAAAATTGAAAAAACTCTACCACGTCCGCTGAGTATTTCACAAATAAATGATATATTGGCGTCAATATCTTCCGTCAAGCAAACTAACTGGATTATCAAGCGCGACAAAGCATTGTTAGTGATGATATACTCCGTCGGACTGAGAGTAAGTGAAGCTCTTAGTCTGAATAGAGATGATATATCCGTCACAAGTAACTCGATTTCAGTTCTTGGAAAAGGGGGAAAAATGCGCGTAGTTCCCCTACTTGACATTGTGAAGGACACGATTTTTGACTATCTGAACACCTGCGAGCATTTTGACGCCACTCCGCTATTTGTGAACAAGCGCGGAGGAAGATTAACCGCTTCTGCAGTTCAGAAATTGATGAAGAAATCCCGGGAATTGCTCGGACTGTCAGAAAAAGTTACTGTACATGCCCTTCGGCACAGTTGCGCAACACATTTAATGGAAAACAGTGGCGATTTACGGAGCATTCAGGAGTTACTTGGGCATTCATCTATTTCGTCAACACAGATATACGCAGATGTTGCGAAAAAATACATTGCAGAAATTTATGATAAATGCCATCCTCTATCGAAGAGAAATGCATCCATGAAGTCTGGAACAGAGGGGCAGTAGTGCGAGAAATATCACTAGATACCGAGACAACGGGACTTTCATTTGCAAGTGGAGATCGGATAGTAGAAATTGGTTGCATTGAAATAATTGACAAAGAAATTACCGGTCGGGATTTGCATTTGTATGTCAATCCAGGGCGGGAGTTATCGGCGCAAGCGACAGAAATTAGTGGACTAACATACGAGTTTTTAAAAGGTTATAAGAAATTTGACGAAATTGCTGATGAATTTCTGGATTTCGTTGGAGATTCAAGGTTGATTATCCACAACGCTCCGTTTGATCTCGGATTTTTAAATTTTGAGCTACAACAGGCTGGCAAACGTTTGCTGAATACCCACAATGTTATCGATACCCTTGTTATGGCGAAAGAAAAATTTCCTGGTTCTCCGGCAACGTTAGATGCCTTATGTCGTCGCTTCTCTGTCGACTCATCCGCGCGTAGTAAACACGGGGCATTAATAGATGCCGAACTTTTAGCTAAAGTCTATCTGCATATGTCTGTCGCGATAGTGCAGAAAAGTATTTTGGGCGAAATGAGCTCCAACTCGACAGTAGAAGAGGCAAACTCTGTAGTTCACGAGCAACAAATATATGACCCCCGAAATTTTTTCCCATCTAAAGAAGAATTGACTATCCATGCAAATTTTTTGCAAAAAATAAAAAAACCAATCTGGAATTTGATAGATTATAACCATGAAACATATCACTGACATTTTTTTTTCTACAATCGATTCAATGGCAAGATGGGCTAGTGCAAAATCGATGTGGCCACTTTCCTGCGGTCTCTCGTGCTGTGCAATTGAGATGATGCACGCTGCAGCAAGTCGGGTTGATCTGGATCGCTTTGGATGCCTATTCCGTTCAAGCCCGAAACAGGCAGATCTTATGATAATTGCAGGAACTATAACGAAGAAAATGTTGCCACAGCTTTTGACTTTATATGAACAAATGCTCTCGCCCAAATATGTTATCGCCATGGGAAGTTGCGCGATTAGTGGTGGACTTTACGCCGAATCTCAAGAGGTTATTTCGGATATTAGTGAGTATTTAGCGATAGATGCAGTGGTTCAGGGGTGCCCCCCTCCGCCAGAGAAACTGGCGGAAGCAATTTTAGCGTTACAGTCCAGAATTATCGCACATTCCGCCACTGTTTGATAATTCATCGGTTATACATTTTAGAAATCTCCCTTACAACTTTCTGATAAATCGTTGGATTATATCTATCTTTAATAACATCCACTATTGCACTCAGCTTTTTTGGCATTTCTGCTTCTGTTGCAATCAATTTCAACGATGCATTTATTTTGTCTTTATCGTAATTTGCCATTTTTTCCACAGCTTTCAATGTCGTATTCAAAGCAAACTGGATAAGTTCATCCTCATTTGAAGCTGTTCTCTGCGGTTGCACTTGCATTACTGTGTTTCGCGCCTCATTGAACGCAGGACTATTCGCGCTTACCTGATACGAAGTCTGAGTAGGATAGTTTTCTCGTTGAGGCTCACTTCGGAAAGGAGATGCTGTTTGAGATATTTCTGCTTGACTATAGCCGTTCGGCTGGTATCCAGGAATAATGGACTGATCATTTGGAGCACCTCTATATGATGTGTGCTTGCCATTAAGACGAGTAAGCATCCATTTTTCTCTATTATTGTATTTATCCAATAACATGTTGTACTTATCCTCTATATCCCTCAGCTTTTCTCGACATTCTT
>CADBQC010000136.1 GCA_902796745.1 uncultured Pseudomonadota bacterium | reverse complement strand
GATTTGATATATCTCCTCCATTAAGTCCCTCCCCAGACTTCTGTTCAGAGCGGATGACAAAACTTTTTGTAAACCGAGCGTTTTCTGGCACGGGCAATTTCGTCGGCTTTGGCTGAAGCGCTTTTGTTATATAACATATACTACTTTGTTTCTTCTTAGGTATTATCTCTTCCCTACGCTCTTTTGTTATATATCCACTATCTTGTTTCTTCTCAGGCCTCTTCATCATAATGCTAGGCAGTTTTTGCATTACCGTTAAATCCTCCTTCTCCCTGGAATTAATATTGAATTTATCTTGCTCCTTTCTTTCATCGACAGTTGGAGAATGCAATTCTTTTTTGTAACGCTTAACATTGACATGATGGTGTCCCGGTTGATTATAAAACAACCAATGATCCATTATCTCTTTCTTGTAATATTCTGAAATATTTTCGTCTGCGTCCTGAAACATGCCCACTAGCACTTCATCTGTTTTTTGGTCATCCTTAAAAGAAGTTATATCTAAATTTTGCAGTTTTATACAATTATAGAAAGCACCTTTTAAGTCATTGCCAACATATTCTATTTGCTTAGTATCAAAATGACTCAAATCTAATGAAGTAATATTTTTGCACCCTGCAAACATCGAATTCATGTTACTCATTCTGGAAGTGTCAAGACCCCTAAAATCAAAGCTATAAATCGAGGTGGAATTCGAGAACATATTGTGTCCATTCCTTATTAAGACTTTTTTGCCATTGCGTTCCTCGAATCGCAAATGCACTTTAATATTGCGCGCATTAAGATTTGAAAATGCGTATTCAAGTAATACCACATCTTGTCCGTTAATTTCTCCCGGCACAACGAGCGTTAATTCGATTATTTTGTCAGTTGGAACTCCTACAATACTTACTTTTTTCAAACATCCTATCTTAGCCTTGTCTGTTTCTTTTGAGAGTGGTTCAAGAAGAGAATTGGTTCTTCGTGTTCTGTGTTTTGGCGATAAAGATCTTAATGACTTTTGTTTTTTTTGTAAGCCGTTCCAAGATATTTCTTCCATTAAACGTTTTGTCTCTGCCTTTTTCTCTTCTTTTGATAAAAGTTTAAAAGGAATAATTTTGCTTCGTATTTTTTCCGCCCATTCGATCTTGATCAAATCAGATTTTTGCTCGCCATTAAGAATTTTTTCAACATCCAATGTCAACTTTGTAGACTGCGTAGCGCGTTTACTTTCTAACGACCTGGTAGCATCTGATTTTTGTATATTCGCGTGAGCTTCCTCAGTGCTTAATGACATACCTTTCAAAGGTAACTCAAAACTACTAGTGACGTTACAATTGCCCAGAACAAAACAGAGCATCACAAAAAAACTCCTATTAAGAATCATGTTCTGCCACATAAAAACAAAAATAAATTTTTAACCTATCATCCAATTAAAGTATATAAGACATTTCACTGCCTGTCAAGGTCAGCGCCCGAAGGTCTGTGACCGAAGGGCGCTGAGCGTAAGCGTACCTTGACAGGCTTAGGGGCGCGATGTGGTAAAATCAAAAACATACCACATCGCGCCCTCTTATAAAATGTGGTAGACTTATACCAGAGATTTTTGAAAGGAATGACAAAAATGAATTATAACTTCAACCAAAGTCCAGTGCTAAAAGCGGGAAACGGTCTGCAGAAGTACATGACATCAGTGTTTAATAGAATGTTTATGGCACTTTGCGCAACTGGTCTGGTTTCATTTATCTGCGTTCAAAATCCGTCTCTTATGCAAGTCATGACGGGTGGTTTTTCCATACTGCTTATGATAGCCACATTAGGTATAGTTCTGTATCTATCTACGCAAATAGCTAAAATACCAGCAGAACGGGCGAATATTTTATTTTGGATATATTCTGCCTTAATTGGGTTATCGATATCTCCTATATTTGCTGTCTATACTGGCGAAAGCCTTGCAAATGCCTTCTTTACTACAGCAATTTTCTTTGGTGGAATGAGCCTATATGGATATGTGACAAAGAAGGATCTGACAGGAATGGGTTCATTTATGATAGTCGGTCTATTCTCAATCATAATTGCATCCGTAATCAACCTATTTCTGAAAAGTTCGGCTTTGCAACTTGGGTTATCTGCTATATCGGTGGTAGTGTTCTGCGGATTAACGGCCTATGACATACAGAAGATACGATCATTTTATCATCCAGCGATGAGCGAAGAAGATATAAAGAAACGTTCAATTATTGGGGCACTTGCTCTCTATTTGGATTTTATAAATCTGTTCTTGGCATTGCTTCGCCTGATGGGAAACAGAAAGTAATTATAAATTTCAAGTAATTATATAATACGTCCTGACCTAAAAATCAGGACGTATTTGTTTTGGACAAGTTCTATCGCGCTTAGGAATTAGCTAAAACACATGGACGAGTGAGAAGTTTTTTTGGTAACATAGACGAAAGAATTTCGATGATTGACCGGGTATGATTTTTTCGGGAAAAACAGCGTATAGAACGCATACTTGTGATGAACTGCGTATTAGTAATGCGGGGAAGGTAGTAACTTTGAGCGGATTTGTGCATCGCATCAGAGATCACGGGGGATTGCTTTTTATTGATTTGCGTGATCATTATGGAATGACGCAATGCGTTTTGCAAGAAACCGGAGACGCGTTTAAGATAGCCGAAACACTCAAAGATGAGACGATTATCGCTATAACCGGAAAAGTAGTAAAGCGTGCACCGGATACGATAAATCCTAATATGCCAACTGGTGAAATTGAGCTTTGTGTCGATACGATTGAAATTTTATCAGCCCCGGAAACACAATTACCATTGCAAGTTAATGTTGAAAACGAATTTCCTGAAGATACGAGATTGACTTATCGCTATCTTGACCTTCGTAAAAAGGAAAATCACGATAACATAATTTTGCGTTCTAAGATAATTTCGCACATACGTACAGAGATGACCAGTCGTGGTTTTCTTGAAATTCAAACGCCGATTTTGACATCATCTTCACCAGAAGGTGCACGAGACTATTTAGTCCCGAGTCGAATTCATCATGGGAAATTCTATGCTTTGCCACAAGCCCCGCAACAGTTTAAACAGCTTTTAATGGTTGCTGGATTTGACCGATATTTCCAGATAGCCCCTTGTTTTAGAGATGAGGATGCTCGTGCTGACAGATCGCCAGGCGAGTTTTATCAACTCGATATGGAGATGAGTTTTGCCTCACAAGAAGATGTTTTTGAAGCTATAGAACCAGTATTGCATAGCACTTTCACTAAGTTTGCTCCAAAAGGGTATGCAGTTACTAATTATCCATTTCCTCGAATCACTTTCGATGACGCAATGTTGCATTACGGATGTGACAAGCCGGATTTGAGAAATCCATTGATTATTGAGGATTTGACTGAAGTTTTCAGAAATTCCGGATTTGGGGCATTTGCAAACGGCATAGCAAACGGCGCAAAGGTACGAAGCATAAATGTTCCTGGATGCACGAAAGAGCCACGTAGCTTTTTCGATAAATTGAACGATTGGGCAAAAGAGCTTGGATTGCCGGGGCTTGGTTACATCTCGCTGACAAGCGATGGCGAATATAAGGGACCAATAGTTAAATTTTTGAATGAACATGAACTTGCTGAAATTTCCAGAATAAATCATACGAAACCCGGCGATGTTGTTTTCCTTATTTGTGACAAAAACGCAGCGACGCTAGCTGGCACTGTTCGAACAAAGTTAGCCAATTCACTTAATTTGGTTGAGACTAACACTTATAAATTCTGTTGGGTTGTTGACTTTCCAATGTATGAGTACGATGATGAGTTAAAGCAAATTGTATTTTCGCATAACCCATTTTCGATGCCACAAGGTGGACTTCAGGCATTGGAAACAATGAATCCATTAGAGATTAAGGCATACCAATACGACATAGTGTGCAATGGAATTGAACTCTCCAGTGGTGCTATAAGAAATCACGTGCCTGAGATTATGTATAAGGCATTCGAAATAGCTGGATATGGCAGAGAAGTCGTAGATAATAAATTCAGGGCTATGATAAAAGCATTCAAATACGGTGCGCCTCCTCATGGCGGTTGTGCCCCTGGAATAGACCGGATGGTCATGCTTTTGGCGAATACGGAGAATATACGCGAAGTTATTGCGTTTCCATTTAACCAAAAAGCTGAGGACTTGATGATGGGGGCTCCAGCAGAGGTAACTCCACAACAACTAAAAGAATTGCACATAGCCATTTTGCCTCAGATAAAAAAGTAAAAATATCACGCCCGAGAGTACTGCATTGCTATGCTCTCGGTAATATCTTAATGTGTTACAATGTTGAATAAGATAAAGAAATCTATAGAACAATCTAACGAGAATTTGACTTATAGGGAATTGCCAAAGTATGTAGGCAATTATCTCGATTTTTCTAGCAATGATTATTTAGGATTATCGAAAAATCCAGAAGTTATCGAGGCCGGCATAGAGGCATCTCGAATGTATGGTTCAGGGGCTACTGGTTCGCGATTACTGTCTGGAAATTCAGATTTGTTTGAAAATTTTGAAAAGCAGATTGCGATTGATAAAAAAACAGATTCTGCTTTGATATTTAATTCAGGATTTCAAGCAAATTCAGGCGTATTAGAATGCTTGACTGATAAAAATACTTTGGTTATTTTCGATATGCTCAATCATGCAAGCATGTATCATGGAATATTCGCAAGCGGAGCCAAGTTGAAACGATTTCAGCATCTTGACTATACTCATTTGAACGACATTCTAAAAGATATGTCTAAAGACTATATGAATATCATTATCGTCTCAGAAACAGTTTTTGGGATGGATGGTGATATTGCTGACATACAAGCGCTAGTAGATTTAGCTGAACAATATGGAGCTATGCTTTATCTCGATGAAGCACACGCTACTGGGCTTTATGGCAAAAATGGCTATGGCCTTTCAACGAATTTTGATTTTAACAAGGAAAAGACCATCATAATGGGAACTTTTAGTAAAGCTATTGGGGTAAGTGGGGCTTATGTTGCATGCTCCACTCTTATCAAAGATTTTCTGATACAAAAGTGCAAAAGTTTTATATATTCCACTGCGCTTTCGCCATTCTGTATTGGGGCGACACAAAAGGCATGGTCAATGTTGCCTTTTCTTGGAAATTTACGCCGAAGTATCATGCAAAAAGCTGATAGATTGCGTAGAGCCTTAAATGGAGCAGGGAATAAGACAAATATCGTCCCGATCTTGTTTAAAATCACCGAGGAGATGATGGGTAAAAAACAACTTTTGCAAGATAACGGCATCATAGTTTCAGGAATACGCCCTCCGACCTCTCCAACCCCTCGCTTGAGAATTGCAATTAATGCAACGCATTCGTATACTGATATAGAGAAATTGATTGAAATTTTACGCCAATGATCAATTATTTATTAGCGCATGGTTTCGGATTTACAAATGACTACTGGCGAAACTTAGTTCCACTACTTGATGGAGAAATACATTTCTTTGATGAACTAAATTTAGATAAATCAAAAACTTATGTTGGTATTGGGCACTCATTAGGATTTTTAAAATTAAATAATTCAGAATTGAAGTTTGAAGCACTAGTTGCACTGCAGGGATTTTTGAACTATTGTGGTAGTCTTGATAGAATGCAGAAAGTTCGTAAGATAGCCTTACAAAAAGTACGGAACAAAATAATTGAAAACAAAAATGAAAGTTTAAGGCAATTTCGCTCATTTTGTGGGTACGCAGATAACGTTACAACCGATATACCGCTATCAACACTGCTAGCAGAATTGGAAATGATGGAACACAGCTATAAGCATTGTGGAGTGAAAACTTTGGTTATTGGAAGTTCCGATGATGTAATTGTCCCAATGTCGGTAATAAACGATAACTTCAGTAACTTGAAAGATGTTACAATACTACAATTAAATACAGGGCGACATGCACTGGGTTATCTGCACCCGGTGCTTATTGCAGAAAATATTCCTTCCAGTTGTCTTTCTTCTTCAAGCGCACTTTCGCATACACATATGCCATCTCTTTGATTGTTTTTTGCGGATAAGGCGTATTCACTTTTATGCCTTTGTTGTCAGTTCCTTCAGACCATTGCATATTGAAATTTCCCAAATTTTCATAGGCATAATGTATTAGCCCACCCATAATTCGTTCCTCAAGCTTATCATCTATTATCACTGGATGACCATTATATTTTTTAGGAAACCGCAATAGAAAATCTGAATAACCATCAGGTGGTAAGAACTTGTGTTTTAGTAGTTCTTCATTAAAACTCAGGTCTATTAATTTATATACGCCTTTGAGTTTATCAAAATTCCATTGTGTTTGTACTAGTGAAGTTTTTTTATACAATTCTGGGGTCAATTCCAGTATGTCTGGAACGCCAAGCTCTATCTTCCCACACTCAATTAGTTTTATTGGTGCATTGCTCGTAGTCCTCTGACTGCTGGCTGGGTGTTTCACATTTGCCTGATACGTCCAGGAATTGCCTTTTACTCGTTCCAGATATTCATTAATTGTAAACGTCTCTAAGCTCGCGATTAGTTCATCCTCTGTCGTTTTTGTTAAGCTCATACAACCAATCGGTGGCATAAATCTAGAGTATGCGCAAACAAAGTACTTAACATGAAGTTGTTCAATCCGATCCCCATTTTTGAATACCAGTGAAAAAGTAAAGTGTGGATATGCTTTGTCGTTTGTTCCAGTAAAATTTATTGTATTTATGTAAGGTAATTTATTTATCTTCAAGTACGGCTCTTGAACGGCGTCGGACAATTCAATATCATACAAAAATGGAGTTAATTGTAAGAAATTATCGTATTCACCTATAGTGTATACTGCT
>CADBQC010000135.1 GCA_902796745.1 uncultured Pseudomonadota bacterium | reverse complement strand
TTGTGGTCTGTTAGCTGTTCTTCTAATGATCCAATATCATTGTTTTTATCAATGTAAAAATAGGGAATAACATTTTCTTGTGTGTCAAAACCCATCTCAAAGTCACAATCTACTCCTAACTCTCTGAGAGTTTGCGATATTAATGTGTCGTTCAATGCGGACCATAACAAGCTATAGTTATAGCCAGATTCGTCATAATTAATATCTTTGAAATCTTTTGTACTCTTCTGAAGCAGCTTGTACAGACGATCAACTAGGCCCTTTAGTTTTTCTTGGATGGCGCTATCGGCGTGGAGTTTTGTATCGTAGGTAGAATATAAATCACATATTTCCCATAAAGTATAGCACTCATCACTTACTGCGTCCGACGACTGTAGTCCTTCGTACTTTGCAGCTGCCACATCTATTAGCTTTCTGAGTTCTGGCACGCTATACATCAGTTCGAGATAGGATAAAATCACTTGTCTGATCTTAGCCTCTTTAGTTTTCAACTTGTTTGAAGAATCACCAACAAACAACTTGGAAGTAAAAAAGTCGAAGGGAACTTCCTCTTGCAGATATTCCCTAGTCATTTCATCAGTCTTGACATTAATTCGTTCTTGAGTTATCCTTCCCGTTTTGATTACTTCCCATATTTCTATATCATCTTGGTTCGGCTCTTGACCCTGTTGGCTGTCTACTGGCTTTTCTTGCTCTTGACCCTGTTGGTCGTCTACTGGCTCAAACTTACTACAGGAGAAGCAGAACTCTCGATCTTTGAGCTTTAAAGTAGCATCCATGTCACCATCATCACTATTATTAAACTGTATTAAGTTTTTAAGATTCCTCATTCTGTCTACATTTATGGACTTAATATCCCGGTTTGATAGCAATTGTACTACAATACCTCTTTGTTTAATTATCTCTTCTTTCAATTTCTTCATTCCTTCGGCTTCTGCTCCAGTCAACTTTGTATCATCTGTAAGATTCTTGGCACGAAGAAATTCATCCAGAAACAGCTTGGATACTTTTCCTGCAGCTTCCTCGAGACTAAGTTTGTAACTAAAGATATGGTTTAATACATTATCCAATAAGCCATTAAGTATAACTTGTTCCCCAAATCTGTCTAATTCGGATATGTCTTGCTTGATTAAAGAAGTCTTACCTGTCTCATTTTGTTCTTTGGCAAACATCGACACTAAGCCATTCTTTTCTAAGCACTTTGGGTCGAATTTACCAGTTTGCAACAACGCTTCAGATAATCGGTTACACAATCCCATTAGAGAACTCTTTTTTTTACCATTGTAATCCAGTTGGCGCTCTTTCTCGTTTGCAAATTGGCCATATAGTGTATACGCTATTAGTTGTTGCGCATACATGTTTCGTAAGTTCTCTTGTTGTTTAATTCGACTTTCCTCTTGCATTAGCAGTATCTTATCAGATTCACCATTAATGATACCTTTAACAAGGTTATTTTCATCAGATGAAGAAGAATATCCATGTTGTATAAAACTGACAGGCAAAGTGCACAGTAAAATTTTTGAAATTGTTCTTGATTTCATACCAAAAACCTAAAAATAAACCTTCTATTCTTATGATAGCACAAAAATTGCGTGTTGTGTGAATTTTTATACCGTATAAGTTCAAATTTACCAGATAAGGGAATTTATGTTAAAATTTATGAGGATTATATGTAGTTTTGTTTGGGAAGAGAATGAAATTTATAAAGCTTGTTGCATATACTACCGTCGTTTTTGGCACAGTAGTGATTTGGGAAAATTGCAGAGGATACATTTTAGAACGTGTTGGAATTGAAAATGTAAAAAGCGGAGAAAATAACTTTGATAAAAAAAACGTAAGCGATAATGCATCCGGTTCGGAAAATGTATCCGCCGATGAACAAGTTGCTCCTGCTACCGAGAAAACTGTGATTGCAGAAGAAGAAAAAAAACTCCAGAACGAGAGCTCTGACAAAAATGTGAATATAAGTTTTGAAAAAGGATTTGAAGACATTGCTAAGAATGCAATGCACTCTGTGGTGAATGTAGCGACGATGCAACTTGTAGAGACTGGTAGTGGGAGATTAGATATTCCGGATATTTTTAGAGGGGGGCCATTCGATGATTTGTTCAAGGATTTTTTCAATTTTCCGCAACGAAAACCGCAAATGCGTAAGGCTAATGCCCTTGGTTCTGGGTTCATTATAAGGGTAGACAGAGATGTAGCATACATTGTGACCAACAATCACGTCGTAGAACGAGCTAAAAAGGTCGTAGTGTTTTTATCTGACAAAACCGAATTGCCAGCTAAGATTCATGCTGTTGATGCAAGAACAGATATTGCTGTTCTCTCGGTATCGTTAAATGAATTGAACAAAACTGGCAAAAAAATTGTTCCAATGGAGTGGGGAGATTCATCAAAATTGCATGAAGGAAATTTTGTGATAGCTATTGGCAATCCATTTGGTTTAGGAAGTACCGTGACTAGTGGTATTGTATCCGCGACGGGACGAAACATAGCTATGGGGAGAAATTCCATGAGTTTAACTGATAATTTTATACAGCATAGCGCAGCAATAAATATGGGAAATTCTGGTGGGGCTCTTTTAGATGTACATGGCAAAGTTGTTGGTATAAATAATGCGATCTTTTCGACAAGTGGTGGAAACATTGGCATAGGTTTTGCAATTCCATCAGACATAGCGCGAATCACCGTATCTCAGCTAATTGAACATAAGAGAACATTCAGAGGTTGGCTTGGAGCTGAGGTGCACGCCGTTGGCTCGAAACAGGCAGAAAGCGTCGGATTGATAAAACAAAGTACGCTTGATTCGTCAAAAATTTATGGAGCGTATGTAGCAAAAGTTGTCCCAAATAGTCCTGCATCAAAAGCAGGCATACAGGTCGGAGACATAATTATCGAGTTTGATGGAAAGAAGATTTCAGAGAATTGTTCTTTACAAATGGCTGTAGGAATGACCAAAATTGGTAACTCCGTAAAGGTAAAAGTATGGCGAAATCAGGGATCCGATGTTGATCAACCTTGGGGACAAGTTGAGGTTTCTGTGACGGTCGGAGACTTCGAGAAAGCAATAAAAGATGGTGCATTAGGAGATGATGAGAATAACTCAGCGACACAAGAAAAAAATAAAACGGAAGCAAAAATAGATTGCCTTGGGATAACTGTTTCAACCATTCCAGAACAACACAAATCCGACTATCCAGAAGGCGTTAAAGTTATAGTATCGAAGGTAGATGAAGAACAAAATACCTCTTTTTATGGTTCTGTATTTGCTGCAGGTGATGGTTTTATTTCGGCTGACAATAAAAAAGTCACAAGCGTTGCACAATTAACCCAAATAATGGAGAAAGCATCAAAAGACCCGGCTAGAAGAAATAAACCAGTACCTTTCATTATAGTACGCGATGGATTTCAGATGATGATCGCAACAACGTTAAATTTCACGGAATCCCAGAAACAAAAAGCACGGTAATGAAAGCTACATTTGAGGGTATATCACCAGAATGGTTGCCGTTTTGTGATTACCCTCATAAACACTATGTTATTGTGTTTGCAGATAGTGGATTGGCAAGCCATATTTATTCGATATTTAAATTAAGAATGCCGGTGGAGTATCTTGATTCTTTCTCCTCCGATATATACGAAACCGCAGTTTTTAATTATGATGTTTTTAAACGAAGAGCTGTTTCTCTAGCTCATATCGTAAACCGACATCCTAAGATTATAATAACCGATATGCTAGCACTGAATTATAAAGTTGCAGATACCAGTTTTTTTTCTGAGGGTATAGAAATCACAAAAGGTAGCGGATATGCCATACCTACGTTAGTTAACAAATTGCTAAACTTCGGATATATAAGAAGTGCAGTAGTTAATACAACAGGAACTTTTGCTGTCAGAGGAGGAATTATCGACGTTTACGTCCCAGATATGCAAAATCCAGTAAGACTAGAATTTATTGGAGATAAAATCGAGTCTATAAAAGAATTCGATAAAGAAACTCAACTCAGCATAAAAGAACTCGAAAACATAGAACTTGTCAAATGCTCAGAAATAATTTTAAATGAGGAAACACGGCATTTATTTAAACAAAAATACAAATTTAGCGATGAGCGAGTAAAGGAGACAATAGCGAATGGAAATTATTTCCCAGGGATTGAATGGTATCAAAGTTGTTTTCATGAGAAAACAGTAAGTATTTTGGACTACCTTACAGAAGATACCAGGTTTATTTTTGATTTTGAACTGCAGAAGCATAACAAAATATTTTTCGAAAAATGCGAAGAAGAATACAAACAATATTCCAATGTCTTACCGGTTGCCGAAATATTTACAGATGCAATAAACGACGTTACAAAAAGATTTGAATTTTACGAATTAAATCCTTTTGCAAGTAATTCAAAGTTCAGACATCTGAGAGAAAAATACAACATTAGAAATGAAATTGAACTGCATAATTTATTAAATAAATTGCAAAACACTACCGTATTTTCATTAAAAACCAATGGTTCATACAATATAACAAAAGATTTGTTGAAACACAAGAATATAAAAGAAATAACAACTTTTTCAAAAATGGAGAAAGATAAACTAAATTTAATAATTTCTGATTTGAACAATGGATTTATATCAGATAAATTAACAATATATACAGAGCAAAGTCTTTTTGGCGAAGAATTAAAGCTTGCTCGCAAAAAAAACTCAAAGAACTTCTTCAAAGATTATTCAAAATTGTCTCTTGGAGATTTTGTTGTGCATGAAAAGCACGGCATAGCTATTTTCGATGGTCTAGTTAACCTCGATGTTGCTGGCATTTCTCATGATTTTATAGTGCTACGATATCAAAACAATGACAAATTATACATTCCTATCGAAAATATAAATTTAATTTCACGATATGGCAATGCAGAATCTAATGTACAGCTTGACTATTTGAAGAGCAATGCTTGGATTAATCGCAAACAAAAAGTACATAAAAAATTGCTGGTCATAGCAAATGATCTTGTGCAACTAGCAGCAAAACGAAAGATGCAAAAGACAAAACCATTCGAGATTCCTGACGATTATGAGAAATTTTGCAGAGGTTTTGGACATATAGAGACGGAAGATCAGCTGTCTGCTATTGATGATGTTATAGGCGACCTAACTTCTGATACACCAATGGATCGATTGATTTGCGGAGATGTAGGATTTGGAAAAACTGAAGTTGCACTGCGAGCCTCATTTATAGTTGCATCATCACTAAGGCAAGTTGTTTTGCTCGCACCGACTACAATTTTAGTTTTGCAACATTACAAAAATTTTCAAAAACGATTTAAAGGTTTTGGCATTGAGATTTGTCAACTTTCGCGTTTTGTGCCAAAAGCACGTTTTCAACAAAGTTTGGCAGATATAAAATCAGGAAAAGTGCAGATTATTATCGCAACTCATGCCATCTTGTCAGAAAGGATTGAATTCGCTGATCTTGGACTGGTAATTATTGATGAGGAGCAACATTTCGGAGTAAAACAAAAAGAATTTTTGAAAAAGCATCACGAAACGACACATTTCATGACATTAAGCGCCACTCCTATACCACGCACATTGCAACTAGCAATGTCTGGCGTAAAAGAATTAAGCATGATTACAACTCCACCAACGGATAGGTTGCCTGTAAAAACTTTGGTTCATAACTACAATAATGAGATACTGAAGCAAGCCATCGAACACGAAACAAAAATCGGCGGACAAGTCTTTGTTGTGACCCCCAGAATTGAATTTCTGGACGCAATTTACGAGCATATTTCAAAACTGTTTCCAGAATTGCGAATTGCAAAAGCCCATGGAAAGACAGCAATTCTTGAAGAAATTTTGAGCGATTTTTGTGATGGTTCAATCGACGTACTGATTTCAACAAATGTTATAGATTCCGGAATAGATATCCCCAATGCCAATACAATTTTAATTCACCGATTTGATTTATTTGGACTTTCCCAGCTTTATCAATTACGAGGGAGAGTAGGACGCTCCAAGCGTCAGGCCTACGCTTACTTGCTCGTAGATGAGGCGAGTGTCTTAAGTGATACAGCAAAGAAACGTCTAGAAGTACTCGAAAATTTGAATAAACTTGGAGCAGGATTTAGTCTGGCTTCGTATGATCTTGATATTCGTGGGGCAGGTAATCTGCTGGGAGAAGAACAATCAGGCTATATCAAAGAAGTTGGTGTTGAACTCTATCAATCAATGTTACAAGAAGCGATTCTGATGTTGAAATCAGGACATCAGGGACAGTTCTCGAATAAACATGAAGTTCAAATTAACCTAGGTGTACCTGCATTAATACCAGAGTATTATATCAATGATTCTGCACTAAGACTGGAAATGTACCGACGCATTGGATCACTAGACACAGAAACCGCTGTTGATGCAATGGAGTACGAATTATCTGATCGATTTGGTGTAATTCCTTTTGAAGTGACAAACTTGCTGATTTTAATAAAAATCAAGCTACTGTGTTTGGCAAACGATATCGAAAAACTCGACGTAGGAACAAATGGTATCATCTTTTCCTTTTGCGAAAACAAATGCAAAAGCATAGAGGAGCTCATGAAATTCTTAAACTCTGATGTTATCTCGGAAAATTCAGGGAGTTTTAAAATTCGAAATGATCAAAAAATTGTAATACTGAAAAAATGGAAAAATATAGTTGCGCGCACAAATGATGTGTACAGGCTTATGCGAGAATTGTATACAAAGATGTAATATGAGGGCGCGATGTGGTATGTTTTTAATTTTACCACATCGCGCCCCTGAACCTGTCAAGGTACGCATACGCTCAGCGCTCCTAGGTCACAGACCTTCGGGCGCTGACCTTGACAGGGACAAGTGTGTTTATTCTACCGATAATACAAATGTTTCTCCGGAGGATGTTGTAATAATCACTTCTGTTTCTGACACTTCATCTATAGAAAAATTACCATGCTGTCCGGCTTCTGAATATGGCGTGCCGTTGAGCCAAATAGTCCAATTCATTTCATCAATAAAAAATATACCAGATAATTTAAAAGTTACATCCTCATTTGAATCAGATTTTTCATACTGTTTTGCCAATAAAATAGCCTTTTTGGAATCAGCATCACTCATAAAAAATGACTCCTGAATTTCACAAAAAGCAATATTCGTTATTGCGGTGATGGCTACTGTAATTTTTGAAATATTTCGCATACTAACTCCAACTTTAATATCGGCTTCTGTCCTATTGTTTTGGCTATTTTATCTATCTCAACGGCATCTATATTCAAAAATCCCGGAGCAAAATTTTGAATTTTGTCAAGAAACTCGAATATGAATATATCGTGCCAAAATAATCCTGTTATTTTTAACTTGGTTGCATTTATTTTACCAATCTGTTTTTCTGAAATTTTTTCAATTAAAGAAATTTTAGAGTAAGTTTTTTTTGCAACTGTTTGCATGAAATTCTTAATGTCGGAATTTTGTCCAGCAAATTTGTGATTTCTTATAAAGCTTAGTTTTTCATTATTCGTTGCTATGCTTATAATCGGCTTCATCTCCATTTCAGTTTGCTCGCACCGTGCAAACTCCTTACTCCTATAAAAGGAAGAAGAGAGCGATACTATTATCATTGCCAAAATTGACGATGTGTAGATTTTATTTCTCGCTATAAATAGTAGCATTTCAGTCATTTTCATATATAGCTCTAAAAATCGGTTGTTTTGTCTTCTTATCTACTTTTACCGAAATATTCTGAATTTTTTTATGAATTGTCTTGAGTTTTTCTGTTAATTTTATTTTAATATTTAGTGGTTTCAAAAATATATATTCGTTTAAATTTTCCCATAATGCCACCTCATTTACAATATCTGAACCGACAGAATCAGTTATTTCCTTTATCTTATTTATTCGACTATTGTAATCATAAATTTTTATAATATTAGAAATACTGTTTATACTTAAAAACAAAAGAAGGCAAAAACAAACAGATTTTGCGACAAAATTTAAATTTACTACATTATTTGTAGCGGAATAGTTTTGAGACTGAGAAATCAGTCGCATATCTGCATCCAAGCTTTTGGTAAATGTATCAAGCGTTGCATCATCGAATCTATAAATAGCGATATCGTTAAGCTCTATATTAAAAAGCCGATTGAGAAATTTAATTGCCTCATCTATCTCGAATTTTTCATTAAAATCTTGTGTAATACATTTTTTATAAAAAACATACTGACTGTCGTGAAGGACTATAATTTCCTTATTCAACACTGAATTCACAGCAAAGAGTTGCGCCTTAAACTTGCCTATTTCTGTTGGATAGACATTAAGGTAACTTCTGACAATCCAAAGCGGACTAGTAATTGTTGTTCGTATAGGATTGCCAATGTTAAGTAACTCTGACAAGACCGTTCCTAAATCGGGCATCAATTTCATGTTGCACAACGTTGCTACCCCGGTTCTATACGAAAATCTTTTCTCGTAGCAAACCAGATTTATCAATCCGTTTTTGCTACTTAAAATATTCCGAGCCAACATTTCCATATCTTTGTGGCGCAAATTATTCAAAGATATAGAACGACATGACATTGTGTTACTCGAAATAATGATGTCCAGAGGCAGTAGTGGAAATTTGCGTAGGTATTCGAAAATTGCTTGTTTTTTCGCAATTTCACTTTCGATTTTCTTTTTAATCTGCCCACTATCTATATGACACAAATGCAAACCATTTTCAGCAATGATTACTCGTAAAAATCCATTTTGTCTTGACGTAACGGTACATATATTGCTCAGGCGAAACTTGTTAATGCACGAAAGAATATTTTTGATTTCTGCCATCTCTCTCCTGCTTACGATAATTCCGTACAAACTTAGCTTCTGACAAAATTTGTAAAATAATCGTTAATGTTGCAAAAAAATTATCAAATGCAGGCATTCCTGACCAAAAATAACAAAAGCAGAGAGGCAGATACCATATCGGGTGCGTTTGAGTAACAACTTGTTTTTCTGAAAAGTCACGCCTATCGCCTTCGTATTATTGAATTTTTATTTTCGACCAAGCAAGTCTCAGATTTGCTGATGACGTGTTTGATCTCGGCATTCATGCCTGGCTCTTCTTTATACGAAAAATTCCCATCAGTACAGGCAATTTTTAGATTATTTTATCGATTAATTTCCTTAAAACTGAGGCTTTTCAGGCCTCAATTCAAATCTTTTTCCTATCTGCCGCCGTCCAAATTCGTGTTCTTCGTTCCATTTGATATACATATGCAATTCATCAATCTTTACTTTTGACATTTCTTTTAAAACCTTAAGACCAGCTTTCTGTATCCGGTTTATGACGGTCTGATACATATAAATTTTACTCATAATTCTAACAATTATTCGAGATCCCCCCCCTTCCAGATACAACATCCTTTCTTCGTCGGCGTACTTTAACCTACTATCCGTTTCTGCCTCAATGTTTTACATCTATACCGCTGTTTACCCTTCGCAATTCCCTGTTTCCATAATCCTTTACCCCCACAAACTGCGCAAATTTATAAAATTTTTTACTCATCCAATCACCTCTGGTGATTAACATATCATTTATTTCCCAGCGTGCCAATCCCATGTTCTATGAGGAGTAAAGTTGCAGATTTATCTGCGTTCTTTTTCTTCAAATTTTTCTTTATCTTATTCGTTATCCAGGCTTTCTTTAGCATAGTTTTGTAGTTGTCA
>CADBQC010000134.1 GCA_902796745.1 uncultured Pseudomonadota bacterium | reverse complement strand
TATAATAATTCATGCGATAGTCGTTCCAAAGCCCTATGGATTCCCTCTTATGGAATTGCTGTACTTTTGTGGGAGCATAATGGTGGCGGTAATTTTGGGGCATTTGCTGAAAAAATCGAAGCAAGAAATCGCATTTTTTGTAACGGGATTACTCTATATAACAATTCCCATGTTATACCTGATATTTAAATCTTCTGAAGAATCGGAAAATTTCTTCAAAATAGCTATATGGATCTTAAGTGTAGTCTGGGGATGTGATATTTTTGCATATCTCGGAGGTCGGCTGATTGGAGGCGCTAAATTGGCACCACAAATTAGCCCAAATAAAACCTGGTCAGGAGCAATAGTCGGAGCGATAGCAACAATGATGTTGTCTTATTTTGGGATAAGCAGATTTCTTCAGATGGATAGATATCACATATTAAGCATAACCGCAGTAATGGTCATTGCTGCTATTTTGGGAGATTTGTTAGAATCCAAAGCAAAGAGAATATTGGATGTCAAAGATTCCGGAAATATAATTCCTGGGCATGGAGGAATATTGGATCGATTAGATAGTCTACTAATGGTTTTATATATATTTGTCATCGCAGAAATGTTCTGTTACCTAAAATTAGACTTAAAAATGTTGCTAACCTCTGCGAAATGGATATGATGAAAACGGTTGCTATTTGGGGCTCAACTGGAGTAATTGGAACGACTGCCTTGAAAATTGCTATGAATTCGGGATATAGGATAGTAGCAATAATTGGCAACAAAAATCATAAATTACTGATAGAGCAAGCAAAATTAGCAAAACCTGAATATGTCGGAGTAGCAGATAGACAATCATATGAAATAGTTAAAGATACATTATCCACAGGTAAAATAGAAGTCTTAACTGCTACAGAATTTGAAAATTTAGCCAAACTCGATGTGACTTGCTCGGTAATGGCTATTGCAGGGCATGCCAGTTTGCAACCTACTTTTGCCAGCATAGGTCATGCCCAAAGACTCGCGATCGCCTCTAAAGAGGCTATAATTTCTGGCGGTAAATTGTTGCAAACTGTAGCAAAAGAAAAAGGCACAGAGATTATACCGATAGATTCCGAACACAACTCAATTCTGCAATGTTTGCTTGGAGAGAATAAAACAAGCATAAAGGAACTGATTTTGACTGCCTCTGGTGGAGCATTTGCTGATTTTGATGAAAATGAACTCAAGAATGTAACATTGCAAGACGCTCTAAAACATCCGAATTGGCAAATGGGGATAAAAAATACAATTGATAGTGCAACACTGTTTAACAAAGCATTAGAGCTTATAGAAGCGTCTTATTTGTTCGACATCAATATCACAAAGATAAAAGCTATTATTCATCCTAATTCGATAATTCATGCGATGGTGAAATTCATGGACAATTCATACAAATCACTGATGTCGTTTCCGGATATGAAATTACCAATTTCTTATGCTTTAAATTATCCGAATCGTTGCGAATGTAACTTGCCTGAATTGGATTTTGAACAAATATACAACCTAAGTTTTAAAAAACCTAAAGCATGGCAAAGACGAAATATCAATGTAGCCTATTATGCAGTGCAAGAAAAGAAAGTTATAGCTTTTAATATTGCAAATGAAGTTGCGGTCTCAAAATTCATTACTGGTAAATTGCAATTCGCAGAAATATATAAATATGTAATCGAGATATTAGCGCATTCACAAGCAGAAAACGTAAATTCATTCGAAGATATCCAAGCTATAATTCAATCTATAAAAAATCGCGAATAACGAAGCGGGCTCCCCCTATCCATGTTTCGCTTTTATCTGCTCTAAAACCTTTTTAGCTACTGCTATTTCGGCCTCTTTTCTAGAATGTCCTGAAGCTTCGGCGGTTAGACTAAGTGCTGTTACACTAATTGTGTACACCGGCTCATGGGCTGATCCAGTTACATCTAGCACTTCATATCGTGGTACGTCTCCAGAAAGTCGCTGGCATATCTCCTGAAGAGTAGTTTTGGGATCCTGAGCTTCATCATTGTAGCTAGCAAACTTATACTTCCACAATGAGTGGATTACAGCTTTTACCCTGTCATAATCAGAATCTATAAAAATTGCTCCTAAAATAGCTTCCATGGCATCGGCTAGCACTGTTTTGTTCGATTTCAAGTGGTTTCCAGCGGTTTGTATTACCTTATCTACACCAATTTTTTTTGCTATTTCATAGCAAGTTTCCGCGCAGACAAATGCAGCTTGCATCTTTGCCATAGTTCCCTCTTTCCCAGGATAACTTTTATATATGTGTTCAGATATGACTAATCCAAGTACTCTGTCTCCTAAGAACTCTAGTCTTTCGAATGGAATCGCATATTTTTTTATACTAGAATGATGCAACGCCTCGCTTAACAGCCTTTTGTTGGAGAAATGATATCCTAGCTCTCGCTCTGTGTTATTCATCTAATGTTTGTGAAAAAACGCTCAAATCTCATCGAAAATGGCCATTTTAACACCTCATACCACGAACATTCAGATGAGAAAAATATAAACATAGCCCTTCCCATAATGTTATTCAGAGGGACGAAGCCGACTTTCTCCATCACTCTGCTATCTTGCGAATTGTCTCGATTATCGCCCATCATGAAATAATGTCCATCCGGAACTATAAAAGGCCCTACATTATCTAGTGAAGCTTTTCCAAAATCTACGCGCTTTATTATTATATGCTCATAGCCATTTGGCAACTTTTCTATGTACTTTTTATGCACGACATATTCATTTTTTTCCATTATCGAGAATTCACCAACTTCTTTGGTTTCCAAAGCTTTGTCGTTAATATGCACTATTCCTTGCTTTAGTTCGATTTTGTCGCCAGGAACGCCGATTATACGTTTTATATAGTTTAGATTGCGATCTTTTTCATTCCTAAACACAACCACTTCTCCTGCTTTCGGTTGGTCAGTTCCCATTAACCGATTTGTAATTTTGGGCAATGGAAACGTGAATGTACCTATTCGAAAAGAATCATTCGAATAGCCATAGCAATATTTATTTACAAACAAAAAATCTCCAACCAGCAATGTTGGAACCATAGAGCCAGATGGAATTTTAAATGGCTGAATTAAAAAACAACTCACCACAACAAATATTCCCAAAACAACAGCCCACTCTTTTAAGTTCTGCTTAGCAACCTTTTTTATCTGCTCTTTTTGCATATTCTATAGCTTTCTATGCATCTAAACCGAGTTAATTTTATAACAATTTTGCAGAATTTTAAATGTCAACCACTAACATGCTCCTTAATGGGACGTTGCTTCACTTGAAATATCCCCAGCCTGTCAAGGTCGGTTCTCGAAGGGAACTGAGCGTATGCGTACCTTGACAGGCTTAGGGGCGCGATGTGGTAAGATATTGAGCCTACCACATCGCGCCCCCTATTACATATGTCTCCATGTTTGGCAGACTAATAACGAAATGCCCGAGACAGAGCAATTGCTAGTGCATCAAATGAATCAAAGGTGTGAATTTTCGTGTCATTTATTACCTCAATTTTTAAAATTTTTCGAACAAAAGTATATATCTGCTCTTTAGATGCGTGTCCCGAGCCAGTTATATTTTTTTTTATTGCATTAGGCTTATACTGGTCTATGTTATACCCATGTTTTGCAATAGCCAGAAATGCAGAAGTACGTGCCATAATTAGTTTTTCGCTACTAGCAAAATTTTTATTTATAAAGACTTCTTCCATCGCAACCGCATCTGGCTTATATTCATTAACTAAAGCAGAAATTTTATCGAAAATATGACATAACCGTGTCTCCATCGTATCTTCCGCTTTTGTTCTTATAACTCCGCAATTTATGTATCCTACCTCCGAGCCATCTCTATACACTACTCCCCATCCTGTCTTTACTAGTCCGGGGTCGATTCCAAGTATAATTTTCCTATTCGACATTCTTGCGTAATTTCTTTTTCAAAAACTTATATAGCACCAAAGCCATTATAGATAACACGATCGTGTCTTGAAGTATTACTTCCCAGATATCGCCGACGAGGCAAATCGTCCTTATGCTGGAGACAAAATATTTGGCAGGAAATACATATGAGAATGCTTGCAACCAAATCGGCATACTCTTTATTTCAAACACGAAACCGGACAGCATCATTGTTGGTAAAAAAGTTACCATGACAGCCATCATGCCGGCTACGAATTGATTTTTAGCCAAAGTTGAAACAATGAGACCGACAATTAGAGAGACTAGTATAAATGCTGACGAAACCAACCCCATCGATAATATAGAGCCTTCAAATGGCATATTGAATGCAAATTTGCCGTATAGAAGCGAAAACGCAAGCGATACGATGCAAAGCCCGAAATACGGTACAATTTTTGATACTATTATTTCATTAACCGAAATTGGCGTTGCTATCATAGCCTCCATAGTGCCTCTTTCCCACTCCTTTGCAACAACGAGAGATGTCAAAAAAGTTCCGACAATAGCGAGTATCATCGTGAGAGCTCCTGCCATCAAAAAGTGTATGGATTCTGTTGTCGGGTTAAACCAAAGTCGGTTTATGATGTTTATAGTTTTATTCTTAAGTTCCGGCTTCAGGCTTAGCAAATATTTGTTAAACAAACCTTGAGCATAAGCTTCAATATAAGTCGCAGTATTTGGGTCTGTTCCATCGCTAATTATTTGGATTTCCGCTTTTTGCCCACGTTGTGCTTTTTCAGAAAAATTTTCTGGAATTATTATTGTCCCCATTGTCTTTCCGGACTCCATATTGCCTTTTGCTTCCTGAGTGGATGTAACAACGTTGGTTGTGAAATATTCAGAATGCGAATAGAGGTCTACCAAATCTTTAGAAAGTTTTCCAGAATCTTGCTGAACTATATCTATGCGAATGTGCTTTATATCAAACGAAAGCCCATATCCGAAAATTACAAGCAAAGTTAAAGGCATTATGAACGCAACTAAGATGCTACTTGCATCTCTCCTGATTTGTTTTAGTTCCTTAAAAATCAATGCTTTAACTGTCTTTATATTCATATTTCACTCTTTAAACGTTTTTGTAAATTGCTCATTTTGATCGGCTACTTCAACTATTTTAATAAATGCTTTCTCCAGCGTCGGATTTTCTTCATTGTTACATATTTCTTTCAATTCATCGGGGGATCCCATGGCGCGCATCTTTCCACGATAAACCAGGGCAATTTCGTCGCAATTTTCCGCCTCATCCATAAAATGCGTCGTAACAACAACACTCATACCACGCGAAACCATCGCATTTATGTGCATCCAAAATTCTTTTCTGGTTATAGGATCAACTCCAGATGTGGGCTCATCTAAAAATAGCACTGGCGGTTTGTGCATAATAGCGCATGCCAACGCTAGTCTTTGCTTAAATCCCAAAGAAAGTACGCCTGCATTTATATTTTGTATATCGCCGAAATGGAAAATTTCAATCATGCTTTTCACGGCATTTTGTCGCTCTTTACCTGATAATCTATAAGCGCCTGAAAAGAAATCCAAATTTTGCCTAACTGAAAGCATCGAATATAGTGAAAACTTCTGAGCCATATAGCCAATATTCATTTTTGCATCACTACCCATATCTGCTATGTCTATTCCTGCAATTTTGGCAGTTCCAGAATTTTGTCTCAAAAGTCCGCAAAGCATCCTAAAAGTAGTCGATTTACCAGAACCGTTTGGCCCCAATAATCCGAATATACGCCCGGGCTTTACACCAAACGATATATCATTAACAGCGATAAAATCACCAAATCTTTTTGTCAAATGAATTGCTTCGACGACATTTGCATCGATTGCTGAAAATTTTACGTCATCGATATATTGTAGTACTGGTGATTCCTTCTCTGCCATTCCCCCTAAAATATCGATACAGGCATCTTCAAAAATCGGTAATGCACTTCTGGGTTCTTTTATATCTTGCAAGTCCGATGTTATTTCTTGGATGCTCCGACCATTTGTCAGAATCTTTATATTTTTACCAGCAATCACAGAATCTATAACGCCATCCACCTTAAGTAAATGTGATGCAAATTTGCGCTTATCCCTAGTTACATCAGAAAACACATACACTCGCCCTTTAACTTTATCTATTGCTTCTTTTGGATTTCCTTGAAAAATCACCTTGCCTTCGTTTAGCAGAATGACATAGTCAAGGTTTTCAGCTTCATCTAAATATGCGGTGCTCCAAAGAACAGTTGTATCCTCATCCAACATCGAATTCACCATACCGATTAAATCTCGCCTGGATATGGGATCAACACCGACTGATGGTTCGTCCAGTATCAAAATTTTTGGCTTTTTCAAAAGTGCACATGCTAGACCCAACTTTTGCTTCATGCCACCAGAAAGATTGCCTGCCAATCGATTTGTGAAATTAGCCAACTTCGTCATTTGCAGAACATTTTCGAATGCTTGCTGTTTCCCGTTGCCTTCAAGACGTTGCAACTGTGCGTATAGCTCCAAATTCTCCATAACAGTTAAATCTTCGTATAGCCCAAATTTTTGAGGCATATACGAAGTCATCTTCTGTAACTCATGAATAGACAGAAAATCAGAATTACCTTTTTCATATATATCGAGCGTCTGTCCAGATATTTCTATTTCACCTGTATTGGGTGTCAATATCCCAGCTAATATTCTCAGCAAAGTCGTTTTCCCTGCACCATCAGGACCTATAAATCCAGTAATTTTATTGCTCTCTATTTGGCATGAGATATTATCAAGAGCCGTTATAATGCCATTATTAAATCGCTTCGTTAGGTTTTTTATTTCAATCATTGCGCACTATTTTTCATAGCTAACAGTCACAGGCATTCCTTGCTTCAGCTCAGGCGTAGGCTCATCTAAAATAACCCGTACGCGATACATCAAGCTCGTTCTTAGTTCGCTAGTTTCAATGTTCTTTGGTGTAAATTCTGCCTCAGATGAAATAAAACCAATGTGTCCTTTAAATTTCTTTTTGGGCATTGTCTCAATATTGACATACACAGTATCTCCTATCTTAATTCGAGACAAAACCGCTTCATTTGCAAAAGTTTTTATACGCGTTTGTGCATTCGGCATAATTGAAAATACGACTGTTCCAGAGGCAATCATCTCGCCAGGCTCAATATTGCGTGTTAGTACAGTCCCATCAACAGGAGAAAATAAATCAGCGTCTTTGTAATCGATGTTCATATAATCATAAGTTGCCTGAGCCGCTTCAACCTTAGATTTCGCAACTTCGTAAGCTGTTTTAGAGGCATCATACACTTTTTCGGAAACGCTTTTTTTCTTTAGCAATCCAACATTTCGCTTATAATCTTTTTCAGCATTTTGAAAATTGATTGTCTCAGCTTTAAGTTGGGCTTTTGCATAATCTAACTTTGCTTGAAAAACATCCTTATCGAGCGATGCTAGTAAATCGCCTTTTTTGACATAACTCCCTTCTTCTACCTTTATGGTATCAACACGCCCAGCAACTCGAAACGCCAAGTTTACATCATGAATTTCAACATTTCCGTTTAAAACGATCGCGTTTTGTCCCTTATATAAAAGTCTATACGCACAACATCCTACTATCAGCATAATAACTGCAACTATTATAGATTTCTTCTTATCCAACATAAGTTTACCCTTGTTTTTCCTCTCTGAGTATTCTAGCACATTAGGATATTTTTTGAATATGCGATTGAGGCAACCTAGCAAGCTTTATTCTTGTTCAAATTTACATACATTATCTTTTGCAACAAATCCTCAGGTTGCAATCCAGCAAACTTTGCAATATCAGGAACCAGCGAGGTCGCAGTCATGCCTGGTTGAGTATTTATTTCAAGAAAATACACTTTATCACCATCATACCTATAATCCATTCGAACAATTTCAGAGCATTCGCAGGCTTTGAATGCAATTTTCGACATTTCGTACATTTCTTTCATTGCATTTTCATCCATCATAAAATTAGAAATGTGAGACGAAGCGCCAATTTCGTATTTGGCTTTGTAATCATACGTTTGATTTTGGAAAGTTATTTCGAGTGCACCGAGAACTTCACCATCAAGCACACATACAGTAAATTCGCGACCTTTGATATATTTT
>CADBQC010000133.1 GCA_902796745.1 uncultured Pseudomonadota bacterium | reverse complement strand
TATTTAATAATGGGCTTTTTGAGAAGCAGAGAGTAAACACAAGTGTATTCAACTACAAAATCGATTTATTTCGCTAATTAGTCTATATAGTATGGCGAATTGGGAAAGCATTTATAATTATTGTCATAGCAGAGTGTCTTTGTTTTATGGGTGAGATGCTGCATAAGAAGTATCAGCGGGGGGAAAAAGTTGCCACTAATTTTACTTGTAACTATTGAAGATAATAATAACTTAGGTAATCGGCTTCAGCATTACGCTACCCAGAAAAAAATACAATCTCTCGGTTATACGGTAGATAGCCTGATGATAAAGCGTCCGGTATCGTTGAAGAGAGAATTATTAAAAAAGTTTATATTAACTATTCTTGTGAATATAGGATTTCAAAGGTATAGACCTAGTTTAAGTAGAAGTGCAAGAAGAACAAAAAACATTATTTTTAATAAACGTTATATATCTCGTACTTTGCGAATGACGTATGGTCAATTGAAAAACAATGATTGGAGTGACTATAAGTTCGCTGTCACAGGAAGTGATCAGGTTTGGCATAACTGGCATAACAGGGATATTACAGATGAGCTAACTTATTATTATCTTCAATTTATTGAGAAAAAAAAGCGTGTCAGCTATGCACCGAGTTTTGGATTCTCATCTTTTCCAGAAGAAGATCTTGAGGCACATCGTAGTGGGCTTATGGGCATGAGCGCTCTTTCCTGTCGAGAACATGATGGATGTAAGCTGATTAAGGAATTGACTGGCCGAAAAGCAAAGAAAGTACTAGATCCAACGCTTTTGCTCACCCAAAAAGAGTGGGAAGAAATTGAGAGTAAACCTAAGTTCAAAAGCCCGGAACGATTTTTGCTCCAGTTTTTTCTTGGAGATGTAAAAGAGGAATTTCAACAAGAGATAAAAAGAATTTGTGATGAAAGAGGACTAGAAATACTTAATGTTAATGATAAAAGTGATCCAACACATTTTGCAATTTCACCAAGTGAGTTTGTGTGGCTAATTCATCATGCCGATACGGTATGCACGGATTCTTTCCATGCCTCTGCTTTTTCTATAACGTTTGAACGAAGATTACGTGTTTTTAGACGCCAACAGGAAGGATACGGAGATATGTTCGGACGTTTGAACGATTTGTTGGCACCTTTAGGATTGTCAGAGTTAGTATTTGGCAAGGGAAGTAACATAAGTACTGTATTGGACGATAGGTCAAGAGCATTTCTGGAGTCTGAGAGACAATTCTCTTTAAAATATCTGAAACAGAGCTTGACAATACAATAATGTAAGAGATAAGAGAAAACAAATGAATCAAAAAAAAGCAGGTGTAATATTATCATACACTTCGGAAATTATTAAAATTCTGTCATCATTGCTTTACACGCCGATTATGTTGCGCCTGTTGGGGCAAAGCGAATTCGGATTATACCAGCTTGTACATTCAGTTGTATCTTACCTTGGGTTGCTGAGCCTTGGATTCACATCGGCTTATATCCGCTACTTTTCTTTAGCGAAAACAAAAGGAGCGGAAGATGAAGTTGCTAGACTAAACGGAATGTTCATGACAATATTTCTGGTTATTGCTGGCATTGCAGCCGTTTGTGGTGGAACAATGGTCTGCAATATAAGGCACGTTTTCAGCACAGGACTGACGGATCATGAGTATGAGATTGCTCGCGTTCTGATGATCATGATGGTTTTTAATCTATGTGTTTCGTTTCCAACCAGTGTTTTCAATTGTATTATCTCTGCCCATGAACAATTTATATTTCAGCGCCTGCTTACGGTGTTGCAAAATCTGCTTAACCCATTTTTGACCCTTCCGTTACTGCTGATGGGATATGGTTCGATAGGAATGGTGGCAGTGACAACTGCAATTACACTTGCTAAACTCGCAGCAGATATTATCTTTGTTTTCTATAAACTTCATGCGAAATTTATATTCCGCGGCTTCAAATTCTCGCTTTTGAAAGATATTTGGGCTTTTACATTTTTTATTTTTTTAAATCAAATTATTGACCAGGTCAATTGGAGCGTTGACCGGTTCCTTTTAGGTAGAATGCTGGGAACTTCAGCTGTAACAGTTTATGGCCTTGGGGCACAAATAAATACTATGTACTTACAGATGTCGACAGCTGTTTCTAGCGTCTTTGCACCACAGATTAACCGAATGGTAGCCGGAAACAACAATAATCATGAACTATCTGTATTATTCACCAGAGTAGGAAGAATACAGTTTATATTGATGGGCTTAATCTTATCTGGGTTTGCTTTTGTTGGTCATTCATTTATGCAAATATGGGGTGGAAGCAAAAGCTATGGGGTTTCCTATTATGTTGCATTGTTGCTTATAGTTCCGGTGACGGTTCCACTAATTCAAAATCTTGGGATTGAGATTCAACGGGCAAAAAATATGCACAAGGCTCGGTCAATTGTGTATACATGTATCGCTTTGGCAAATATATTTATTAGTATTCCGCTGATTCGGAAATTTGGTGTTATTGGTGCTCCTATGGGGACAGCTATCTCCATTTTCTTGGGTAACATTCTGTTCATGAATTGGTATTACGGGGAGAGGATTGGAATTGAGATTGTAGAATTTTGGAAGAGTATCTTCTCTTTTTTTCCAGCATTTATTTTACCTTTGACATGTGGGATGATTATAAAACACTTTTGGCATATAGACAGTCTGGTGGCTATAGTAGTGTTTGCTCTGATATATACTGCCATATATTGTATCTCAATGTGGTTCTGGGGGATGAATTTGCAGGAGAAGGATATGGTAATTCGTATATATAAAAAACTCTTGAGGAATAATAAATGATCGATATAAAAGAAAAATGCACTTGTTGTGGGTGCGGCGCCTGCAGCCAGGTATGTCCTATGCATT
>CADBQC010000132.1 GCA_902796745.1 uncultured Pseudomonadota bacterium | reverse complement strand
CTAATCCAAATTCTAGCATACTTTTCTCAATCTTACTATATTTGATTAGGAATACCAAAATTCCATTTCTTAAATTAATTAGTAACGATTTAATTCTGGAGACTTATCTTCCTATTTGCCCAACTTAAACCATTTCTGCCATCTCGGTCAATTTTTATCTCATTTATGTTGGATTTGTACACATGCTGTTCTTGACCGAGAAGTTGCGGGTGGCTATTCTGTAGAAGGATGTGTGAGTTAAATTTTTTGAGTATGAATGTAAAGTGTCCGTATTGTGGATGTGGTTATGATATTGGGGCAGATATACTCAAAAATCCTATTGGGAGTGAAAAACTCGGGTATGGATGGTGGCTCCGGTGTTACCGTTGCAAGCGAAAATGGTGGTTAAAAAATACATCAGTTGAAATAGCAATGAATACACCGATAAAAGTTGACAAACTTAAGCAAATTCAACGGATTTCATCTCTTTCTAAGAAGAAAACGACCTTTGTGAAAAGATATAGCTTTAAGATATGGATGTGCATAATTTGGCTGTCGATAATTGGAGGTTGTGTAATAGGTTACCAATACAGGTCTGTTTTTTATAAATTTTTGGTAGAGAAAGCTAGACGTTTATCAGAAAACGTCGCTGGTAAAATTACTATGACTGATGTTAAGTATGAACTCATGGCAGATAATACGGTTACAGTCACTGGAAATATACTGAATTATGATGAACGGGCAATAACTAAAGTGAATGGAGTAAGGGTTTCAGTCTTTGATGGTCAATCATTGATTATGACCTGGAATAATGATTTCGACGATTTGCGAATTTTACCCCAACAAAAAATTCCTTTTTCTGCTAGTAAGCAGTTGCCAAAGGATATAACAAATATAAGAGTTGAAGTTTCTATTTTTTGAGGCATGACAATGAATTCTAGCTTTGAAATTGAGGATCTTGAGTTTTCAGACTTTTTAAAGCACCTAAGACCTAACGATAAGATTGAGATATATACGGATGGTTCGTGCATTGGCAACCCTGGACCAGGCGGATGGGCAGGTGTGTTTATTCATCGTGATAAAAGAGCCAATATCTCAGGTTTTGAAAAAAGCACAACAAACAATAGGATGGAGTTAATGGCAGCCATAGAGTCTGTGAAACATTTGCCAGAAACGATTGCTGCGACGATATATACGGATAGCACATATGTTAAAAATGGCATTACATCTTGGATAAAGAGCTGGCAAAGTAACAATTGGAGATCAGTATCTGGGAAACCAGTTAAAAATCAAGACCTTTGGATCGCCCTAGCTGATGCAATAAAATCTAAAAATATCGAATGGGTTTGGGTCAAAGGACATGCGGATTGTGTCAATAACAATAATGCCGATTTTGTGGCTCGCAGCGCTATTGTAACCTCCTATATGGAGAATTCTTAAATGTTCATAACATTTGAAGGTGGAGAAGGGACAGGAAAGAGCGTTCAGGCGGGGCTACTAAAAGATTTTTTCCTCAGTGCAGGTGTGGATGTCGTTTTAACCCGAGAACCAGGAGGAACCCCTTTTGCAGAGGAAATACGCAAGACTTTGCTAACTGGAGAGCCTGATAAAATAACTCCACTAACTGAAGCACTAATGTATTTGGTTGCGCGAGCAGATCATTGGGAAAGGAAGATAAAGCCAGCGCTTAATGCCGGGAAAGTAGTTATATCTGATCGATTTCACGATTCAAGTGTGGTATACCAAGGTATCTGTAAAGGTGTTGATATAAACATGCTGAACATGGTTTATTCTTACATCACGAATAACCAGGAGCCTGACAGAACTTATCTTATAGATCTCGCCCCAGAAATTGGACTAGCACGTTCGCTAGCTCGGGACAATTCCGAAACACGATTTGAAAAAATGGATATATCTTTTCACAGAAAGGTGAGAGAAGCGTTTTTAGAACTAGCTCATAAATATCCCAATAGATATCTTGTTCTTGATGGCTCTCTGCCAATAGCTGCAATTCAAGAATTGATAAGAAATGATTTGTCTGATTTTTCCTAATTGACCCTAGAAAAATATGAACTGATTATCCAGCGATGTGTATAAGTTCAGACAGAAGTGAGATGCAGAGAGCTTTCTGAAACATACTTAGAAATACACTCAAATGGAGTTTGTCCATGCAAGGAAGAGTATGGACGATAGGAGTTGTATTTTGAATTGTTTGAGTTCTCCGCTCGCTCCGACAATGGAATTCGCACTTAGTTCCTCATAAAATTCTTCCCCGAAAACCCTATTACTTCGCTCGATTTTGCTGTTATGTGTTGGTTTTGCCGGTGGTAGAACGAAGAACGGCATCCCCAATGCTTTGGGACTCATAACCTATTATCGAATAGAGCGGTTCCTCATTAAACAGCAACAATAGAGAGGCTGAAATCATATCAATTGCCTTGGAATAACAACTTGTTTGTCGGTGAATCCGTGCTATTTTTTGTAGTATAATTGAGTTTTTACTTTCAACTAGACAAGTTTATGACTTATTTATTATATATTTATTAGATATTTTTATCTTTTTATAAGCAAAATTTCCATCAGTACTTAATATATTTATTTTAAATTTTTTCTTAATTT
>CADBQC010000131.1 GCA_902796745.1 uncultured Pseudomonadota bacterium | reverse complement strand
GGCGATTAGCACGATTTCACAGAAGAATAGGTTGTTATTCCAAGGCGCTTGATATGGTATCCGCATCTTTACTTTTGCTATTTAATGAAAAATTACTTTATTCTATAATTGGTTAGAAATACCTAAAAAAATATAGTATGGGATTTGAGGAATTTTCTCCCGTTTATTCCGAACTACATAAAAGCTATAAAGAATTTTTCCCAAAGATAACTTAACACAATTTGAGAAATACACTTCACCAATAGAACGCAATACCGGGCGACAACGGCACTTGCTTGCTACATTCAGAAGACGCTCTATTGTAGTCACAAGATCTCTGGAAAACCTAGCAATATCCATTGTGCTATTCGCTAGATTTCATATCCACGGCCCTCTAAAGTAAAACCATCGATTTGTAATCTCATTTGTCTGCTTTAAAAATATATATTAAAATCAGAGTATCGTACTTTGCGCATTGCGTTTCATATGCTCAAAAATTTCCTGAAGAGAGTGTTGCTTATCGATATCTTTGATGCGCTATCTGTCGGGATAAAATGCCTTTTCCGGAAACCAGTTACGAGAAATGTGTCAGACGTAAGGAGAAGTCCAAAATTCAGAACTGAAATTAGCGTTATCAAAAGCAAATGTATAAAATGCGGTCGTTGCGCAAAAATTTGCCCTAGCAAAGCTATCAAAATTGAAAAGAATGGCACTTTCCCTACTTTCGATTTGAGAAAATGCTGTTATTGTAATCTGTGTCAAAAATCCTGCCTCAAATCCGCGATAGGACTCACTTCCTCCCCAACGAAATAGACGAACACATAAGACGGCATAAGCGCAATAAAAACACCATATCAGATTTTATATGTAGCTACACTCCTGATTTCCTACTTTTTCCTTGTAGGGGAAACCATATGGAGCATTATTAGCAGTACGAATAGTGCTATAACGCCTATTATACCGCTTGAGACAAATATTCCATTAAGACTGAAGTGATGAGCAACTTTTCCAGCTAACGAATCGGCGCAGAATGCCGCTATTGCATTTACTAGCCAATAAACTCCCAGTCCCGTGCCACGCAAATCTTCGGGAACTTGTTCCGCTATAAGCGAGACAAAGACGTTTTGGGTTGAACCGAGTTGTATGCCCCAGAACAACACACCTAGGTACATTACAGCTCGTGTGGTCGCTGAAAACATTATTATGTCAGCTAATAGCAATGCTGATATACCAAAAAATAACAGCTTTTTCCTATCAAATCTATCACCAAGTAGCCCGACTGGATATGATGAAAGCGTTGTCCCGAGGTTAAAAACAATCATTACGATTGGCGCAAACATAGGATCTACATGAAAGCCCTCGTTCATCCTCAATATTAGGAATGTCTCATTCATTCTAGACATCATAAACACAGCATTAACCGTCATCAATAGCCAAAACGCTAGACCAAGATATTTGAAATTTTTAAATGAGAACCTTGGCTTCAGTTTTGGGGACGGCATCGGGACTTCAGATGTAATCGCCGGATGCTCGAACCGATTTGGTTCCTTAACACAAACCAACAGCAATACAAGTGCTATAGCAGCAGGAATTGAAGCTAATCCAAAGACTGCCTGATAGTTATTCCCTGTGGCTTTCATAGCACATATTCCAAGCACACCTCCAAGCAAAGAGCCGACGTATGCTAGGCTTCTTTTTAATCCGTAAGATGCTCCTATACGTTTTCTTGGTGCTACATCGGCTATTATGGCATCTCTTGGTGAAGCTTGAACGCCATTTCCAAATCTCTCCATCATGCGAGCAGAAAACACCAGAACAAATGAGTCCGATATAGCTAAAAGTGGGCGACTTAATACTGAAAAGATATAACCAAAGACCATTATTCCTTTGCGCCTCCTAAAAAAGTCGCTAAGCATTCCGGAGAATAATTTCATCAAATGTGAAATCATTTCGCAAAAACCTTCGAGTACGCCGATACCGATCGCAGATGCCCCTAATATATGTTTGAGGTATAATCCCGAAAATGAATACGCCATGACAAATGATATGTTCATCAAGAACATCATTATTCCAATTTGCCAAACTGTCAGAGGGATTTTGCCGTCACGGGCTTGCCTTTGTAGGACAGAAGATTCCTTCGATGTATCGCCAAGGGAATCGGTCACTTTTTTAACCATGAACGTAGGTTGTTCAAATGTATCTCCAGCTACATTTTATACCACCATAAATATCTGCTCAACATGAAAAAGATCTCGTGTGTTGAAATTTTTTTAGACACAGTTGCTTTGGTTATTAACCATTTAGCGTTTAGAAAACATAATGCAAGCTATTGATAATCGCAACACAAGAATGCAATATATAAAGCAAATACTAATTTACAAATATTAAGCTGAGAAAACTACAAAATATATTTGTAAATTAGTATTTTACATGATACTAATTGT
>CADBQC010000130.1 GCA_902796745.1 uncultured Pseudomonadota bacterium | reverse complement strand
TCCAAGCTGTTCATAAATTCCACTGCAATTCGTACTGATTACAGGTGTACCAACAATCAACGACTCCGTAACAGCAGTCGAAAAGCCCTCACGGCGAGAAGAACAAACAAATAAATCTGCTTTCGCAACATACTTATAAGGATTATCCTTAAACCCTAAAAATGTAAATGTGTCATCTATTCTGTTTTCTTTGATATATTTGTCAATTTCATCTTGTTGGTCACCGCTACCTATAATGTAGGTATGAATGCTAAATCCATCATCGATAAGCTTCTTGTGAATTCTAGCGAGTCGGTCAAAACCCTTTACGGGTTGAATTTTTCCAACAGAAATCAACTTGATTTCATCTTTATTAAACACAAAATCGTTTATATCTTCATCAGAATATTTTTTTATCATTTCACTTTCAATAGTATTGTATAAAACGACTTCCGGCGCAAGAATTTTTCCGGAAATATGATTAAACCTTTCCAAAGCCATTTTTGCAACAAAAACAATCATATCATAGCTTCTATACGCTTTCATCGCTTTCTGCTTTGATGTAAAACCCGCATAAAACCCGCGTTCATTTTCAAACGCAGTATGAATCCACGCAACTTTTTTCGTTTTGATATATGGGCAACCACTCAGAATATAAGTTGTCGGACCTTCTAAATAAGAGACAACAATGTCATACTCGTTTTTAACTATAAGTCTGTATAATATCGTTGATGGTAATCTAGCAAATAATCTACTATTACCATGAAACTGTTTTTTCAAGAAAGACTTGTAAGAAATATACGGCTTTAGCTTTTCTTTTTGAGAATTCTGATCAAACAAAGTTTGGACTGTAATGTTAAATTTTCTATGATCCAAATTATTAACAAGATTAATAAGAACGTTTTCCGCTCCGCCTTTGTCAAGTGTTGGTATAAAAAACAAAATATCTATCATAATTAATATGTTCCTGCTTCCCATATAGGTATATATGGATTTAACCCCATATCGCCATGCCAAAGCATTATAATCATATATAAAAAATAAAGCGTAATCACAATACCTTTTATTATCCGTTTTTCTTTAACATCTATTGACCTGACTACCTTTGGAAGTATTATAATAATAGTTGCTGAGAAATAGATCGCCATCTGTGAAAAACTAACGCTACGCATACTATAAAGCATAAAAAGAGTTCCAAATACTATCATAAGTATATCGTGATCTATATCAGGAAACTTCTCCTTTATTGATCGATAATAAAACAGGCACAAAATAACAGGAGCTATAGAAACAACTACACGAATAATGCTAGAACCATTCGTATCCATATTCATACTAGAATATCGAGAAACTAGTCCGTCACTAAACAAACTTGCAAAATCGCCCCAAAAACTCTCTAAAAAAATGCTCGCACCAAACAATAAAAACAATAGAATAAAAGTCGAAAACGATTTTAGTTTCTTGAGAGATAAAAGATGAAAAGGAAAGACTATAAGAATAGCGGCATGAAATCCATAAGCAATAAGCATTAACAAAATATATCTGAAAAATTTTTTCTGCCTTAATCCGAGATAATAAGCACATAGTGCAAAACCTAAAGATAGTCCTTGCCGCAATCCATTAAATCCATAAAAAGCATTTAAAGAAAGGAGAAATACTAAACACGAAAGATTTATATCTTCGCTTTTCTTTGCAATAACAAAAAAAATTGGAACATACATCAAAAAGCCAGCAATAATAGCATATGGTAACCAGTTTCCGTGAAAAACCATGCTACAGAAATAAATCAATATCTGGTATAGCTTATCTCTATTTTTTTCTAAGCATTGTTCCAAAGATTTATTCTCTAAAAAAATGGCTTTGTAATTACCTCTATATCCAGAAATATCCCCACTTGTAGTTCCTCTGAATGCAAAAAACAATACCCATATAAACAGTATCAACACCAACAACATAATCTTTTTCCTTCTGTTTTGATACTGTGCTATACCATTATAATTATACCGATCGACAATAGATGAAGAAATCCAAGCTGTTAACGCCACATCAATAATATATGGAAACATTGATACTGCTCACCTCGTTTCTTGCAAAGTATAAACGACTTAATTCTTACTTTTACCTTTGTTCTTATAGCGAATCCAAAATGATAATACAACGCCCGGACCAAAAGCTAGTACTGTATATCCTTTTTTGGGAGATTCTTTTACAGCTTTACTTAATTTGTTTGCTAAACAGCATTCTGCAACATAGTGAATATTTAGTTTGAAAATCAGTTTGGCGGATGCTCCGGGAAGCTGCATTGCTTCCTTTCTCATATACGCAAAGCTATTTGGGCTATTATAATACTGCCAAAAAACAGTATCTGTCATACCGCCTTCACGATACTCTGTTATGCAAAAAGCTTCGTTAGATACAAGCAAATATCCATACCTATCTGCTTTATACATCATATAAGTGGGATTAAGGCACTTTTCGCCTTCAAATACCGGTAATGGTGCACCTTTTTTGAGAATTTCAGTCTTATATACATTTGTTTTATCTCCGGGAATACTATATTTTATAAACCGATCATAGTATTTCATTTCTTTGAGATCATCAGGAAACCACTTACCAATAATACTGCCATCCTCAAAGATACATGGTGTAGTAAAACCTATAAGATGATCATCATTTTTTATAATTTCCCAATTTCTCAATACAATATCCATTGTTTCAGGAGCAAATCGGTCATCAGACTCAAAGCATACACATAAGGGTGTATCAATGATTTCCATTGCTTTGTTAAAAACCGAATACATCCCCTGATTCTCTTTATAAATATACTCAATAGGAAAGCGATTCTCCTTTTCAATCCATTCCGCAACTACTTCTGCCGTATTATCAGTTGATCCATCATCAATGATAATCCATTTAAAATCGTAACTACTTTGATTCTGTAAACTCTCATAACAACGATGCAATATATCTGCACGGTTATATGTAGGAGTAAAAAAAGTAATTAGCATACCCATTGTTTAACCTCATAATTTAGCAAAACATTTCCTGAAATCTGCGCTTCATCTTAACGCCTGTTTTAATTTTAATTTCTGGCAATTCTTCTCCCAGCAATTGTTTTATTCTAAGATAAGGCAGATTCATTCCACCAGTCTTAAATATCGCCATTGTTGCTGCAACCCTTGGATTGATTTCCATTAACACAGGATTCCCGTCCTTGTCGTACCTAAAGTCAAAATCAGCATTTCCATCAAAAGAAAGTAACTTAATAATCTCGCAACAAATGTCATATGCCTTCTCCTCATGAAAAAGAGTAGCTTCAAGTGGAATACTTGCAGTAATAACATTACTCTCGCGAGCAGCCATATAAAGTACTTTTCCGTGATCTGCTAATAAATCTACAGAAAACTCCTTACCATCAAGCGCTTCCATAACCATCATTTCCGGCATGGTTTCTCGCTCATTAAGGATAATTTTTAATTCTTCAAGCGAAATATAAAACGAGTTGGGCTTCTCGCCAAAAAGAATATCAAATCTTGTTTTTTGAGGATCAATTATCCTAATTCCACGGCTACCACTTAACTCCGTTGCTTTAATACAAACTGCATTTTGTGGATATCCACAAAATGCAAAAGCATCATCTAATTCTTTTACATTGTGTACAGAACAAAACCGCGGTACTTTCAAGCCGTTTTTTTTCATGAATTCATATAAATGGAGCTTATTATTTGCTATCAAAATAGATTCCATATTTGATACAGAAACAATCGTTCCGACATTTGCAAATCTATCTTTGTTTTTTACCAGCTCCGGCAATTCTGCAGACATAACAGGAATAATTACATCAACTTTTTCTTTCTCGCAGACTTCCAATAAAACGTCAATATAACCCGGGTCTGTAGCACGCGGCACCTGATAAAGCACGTCCATCATTTGTAAAATGGTCGGGTCATCACTCATATCAGCAGCAACCAAGCGAATGTTTCTCTCTCCATTGTTCTTTAGGCAATCAACCAATCCCGGCATATACTGGTTTCCAGCTGCAGTTATCATCACTGTTAAATCATTCATAAGTGCTTAATATCTCCTTTGTTGTTTCTGCTCTCTTAATCACCGCACCAGTGCTTGATATCATTGCACAATTTGGACGAATAAACGGCGGTTTAGACACATTAGAATAACCACCAACATTACCAAATACAACGTAATCTCCAACCGCTAAATCACCGGTAAACCCTTTATACATTACATCATGTTCCAAACAAGTGTATCCTACAAAATCTGCTTCACAAACCGTCTCTGGCAAACTTCCAGCTGAAATAATTCTAATAGGTAGTCTCTTTAGTTCACAAATTTCCCCAAGATTATGCTTGCTACAGTTTAAAACAACAAATGTTTTTCCTTTAATATGCTTAATGCTCTCAACGGTCGCAATAAAATCAATATATTTATTTACAAGAGTAGTTCCTGGTTCTGTAAATAATACTGGCTTTTTTCCTTCTTTAAAATGCTCATTAAAAATCGAAGCAACCGCAAATGCATATTCTTCGAACGATGGTAAATTTTTGCCAAACTGTTCTCCTAACAAGGGATCCATAACTCCAAACATTCCGCTTCCCAAACTAATATAGTCTGGAACTTCGGCAAAAAATCTATCAGCAATCGCCAACATTTTATTCACTCTGTTTTTCCAAGCATCAGTGGTTCTGGATCTTCCAATATGACAATGAATACCGCGAACGCAAAGATTTCCACATTTCGCTACTATATCAAATGCCTTCTGTAAATCGGTCTCATCAATACCAAATCTTGAGATAAAACTCTGTCCAATATCGATATTAACCCTTAACCCAATTTTTAAATCTATATCGGGATTTTCAACAGCAAAATGACGTATTCTATCTAACTCTTCAAAATTATCAACGTTAAGTATACCGCCATTAATTAGAAAAGGCCTCCATAAAGGACCTTTGCTGGGCCCATTATATACAATCTGATTGTCCTGATAGCCTACATATCGAGCTATTTCCAGCTCCATATCAGACACAACCTCTGCATAACCACCCAACTGTTTAACTAATCTACCTATGTAAGGAGCATAGTTAGTTTTATAAGAATATGAAATCTTATAATTCTGATATTTTGAAGAAAAACATTGTTCAAAATGACGGTAGTTTAGAATAAACCCCTTTTCATCAAAAACATATAGAGGTGCGCCAAACTTATTTTCGAAATTCTTAATTGTATTTACATCAAATTGCATAACTCATTAAAGCTCATTTCTAATCTAAGGATTTCAAATGCCTCAGCAAATTTTTCACCAATCTCATATCCACGGAATCCGCTGCGGCATCTAACGCCCTCAATCCAATCCTCCGCTCCAAATTTGTTATATTCGCTGGTGTGGCATTTGAGTGACTCAATTTTC
>CADBQC010000129.1 GCA_902796745.1 uncultured Pseudomonadota bacterium | reverse complement strand
CCTGTCAAGGCCAGCGACCTAAGGTCAATGACCGAAGGGAGCTGAGCGTATGCGTACCTTGACAGGCTTAGGGGCGCGATGTGGTAAAATTGAAATCATACCACATCGCGCCCCCGCGATTTATACAAATACCTTACTTAAAATCTCATCTATATGTGAAACGCATTCTATCTCAATACTTTCTTTTATAACTTCAGGAAGTTCAGGTATATCCTTTTCGTTTTCTTTCGGTATAAACGCCTTTTTTATACCACTACGCCGGGCAGCAAGAAGCTTTTCTTTTAGTCCACCTATCGCGAGGACTTTACCTACTAGCGTTATTTCTCCGGTCATTGCAATATCTGGTTTAACTTTTTGTCCTGTCAATGCAGAGACAATAGCTGTACAAATGGTGATACCGGCAGATGGACCATCCTTCGGAACGGCACCTTCTGGCACATGCACATGTATGTCAGTTTTTGCAAAATCTTCCGGATTTATTCCCAAATTCTTTGATTGCGATTTGACATAACTATATGCTGCCTTTATTGATTCCTGCATAACCTCGCCGAGTTTGCCGGTTGTTATTGTATTTCCAGTACCAGGAAGAGTCAAAGCTTCGATCTCCAAAACATCACCGCCAGCTTCAGTCCACGCCAATCCGGTTACCACGCCAACTCTTGCAATTTCGCTAGATTTTAGCTGTGTATATTTTTTCTTTCCTAAAAATTCAGAAAGATTTTCCACATTCACCTTGATGAGATTTATACTGCTATCGGAAAGTATCTTTCGCACAACCTTTCTGCAAATTTTAGAGATTTCTCGCTCAAGATTTCTGACTCCGGATTCCAAGGTATAATTTCTGATTATTTCCATTATGGCTTCATCTCTTATTTCTAATTCTTCAGTCTTTAAGCCATTCAGTGTTTTCTGTTTCGGAATTATATGCAATTTTGCTATGCTCAGTTTTTCCTCTTCTGTGTAGCCTGAAAGATTTATTATTTCCATACGATCTAGCAATGCGTGCGGAATATCAAGGCTATTTGCCGTCGTTATGAACATAGCACCGGAAATATCATATGGCACTTCTATATAATGATCAACAAACGCATTATTCTGCTCGGGATCTAACACTTCCAATAATGCTGATGCTGGATCTCCTCGCCAATCAGAACCCAACTTATCAATTTCGTCCAGCATAATGACTGGGTTAGTCGTCTTTGCTTTCTTAAAAGCTTGTATAATCTTGCCAGGCATTGCACCTACGTAAGTTCGCCTGTGTCCCCTAATTTCAGATTCGTCATTAACTCCGCCAAGAGCCACTCTCACAAATGCCTTTTTAGTTGCTTCGGCGATCGCTTTTCCAAGCGACGTTTTCCCAACACCTGGAGGCCCAACAAAACACATTATCTGACCTTTCATCTTCTTAACGCGCTTTTGAACTGCTAAATATTCCAAAATACGTTCTTTGACTTTCTCAAGTCCATAATGTGTTTTATCCAACGAATCTTCAGCATCCATTAAGGTTGATTCTGAATGAGAATGTTTCCATGGAATGTTGATAAGCCAATCAACATAGTTCCTGATCACTCCGCCCTCTTGAGATAACGGAGGCATATTCTTCAGTTTTTTTATCTCATTTAAAGCTTTTTCCTTAGTTTCAGTAGACATATTTGATTTCTTTACTTGCTGAACTAGTGCTTGCGATTCTTGATTTACATCCTCCGCATCGCCTAACTCCTTATAGATAGCTTTCAATTGTTCATTTAAATAGTATTCTTTTTGGTTTTTCTCAACCTGTTTTTTTACTCTATTCTTAATCTTTTTTTCAACTAAAACTAATTCTGATTGTTCCTCCATCAAATATATCAGTTTTTCTAATCTTTCACTTACTGAAATGATTTCCAAAATATTTTGTCGTTCACTGATCTTTAAAGGTAAGTATGAAGCAATGGTATCGCAAAGTTTTGAAGGATCTTCTATGGAAGATATCGATGCCAAAACGTCCGCTGGTAATTTTTTATTTTGCTTACAAAATGTCTCAAAATTTGACAAAATAGCAAGACGTAAAGCGTCCATATTTTTGTGACCAACGTTATAATTAGAATAATCCGAAGCAACCTCAGTAACTTCTGCACACATGGGGTCTCCATCTATGATTTCGTCTATTATAGCTCTATAAATCCCATCTGCTAATATTTTCACTGTGCCATCTGTTAACGTTATCATTTGGTCTATGTGACATACCGTTCCAAACCTGAAAAGATCATCCGGATTCACAACATCTACTGTGGGATCTTTTTGCGTTACAAAAACGACCAGTCTATCGTAAGCAAAAGCCTGCTCAATTGCTCTTATTGATTTTGGTCGCCCTATGAATAATGGTATAACAGATTTTGGAAAAACAACTGTATCCCGTAGGGCAACTAATGGCATCTTATTCTGCATTTTTTCCTGCTTCGTTCATTCTGAAACCTATGTCCTGCATGATGCAGATTTTACATGAAATCGAAATAACTTTCCAGCATGAGTGCAGGTTTATAAAATATGAGACAAAGCTTTGATTGAAATGAGAGGCACGATTTAAATTAATCTAATTTTTGCGTAATATCTCATAAACTTATATATTTTCTATTTTTTATCAAAAAAAATATCAGATGTGCTACAATTTCCAGCAGTTAAACTATTAAAACTTTGTGAAGCGAAATGAATTTCAAAACTTCGATATGCATACTGTCTTTAATCACTTTCGTGTCAGGGTGCGCAAATCAAGAATTCAAGGCAGATGCGCCGGAAGATTACAAAGACCATGCCAGATACGGTTTTGGTTCTCTGATAAAAGGAGAAAATTCCTCTTTAAAGAAATATTTTGGAAAAAGCAATACCTCGGATAATGACCTTGCAGTAGAAAAAGTATATACTAACAATCCGCAAGATAAGCTTTGGAATTCTGCAATTATCGCACTAAAAGATTTCCAAATTGAGTTTATGGATAAGAGACATGGCAGAATTACAACCAGCAAAGCAAAGGTGAAAGCTTTTGATAGTACTGAGACATGCCTGTATAAAATAGATGTAACCCTACGTAGTGCGAATGACATCAATGTAGTCGTAACCTCGGCTGAGGATTCCTCCGTACGTTTAAAAAAGCATGCGGATGTTATTAAATCAAGAATTTTGGAAGAATATAAGAAGTAACGGAGAACAAAATGTTAAAAATAGGAATAAATGGTTTTGG
>CADBQC010000128.1 GCA_902796745.1 uncultured Pseudomonadota bacterium | reverse complement strand
TCAAGCTACTTCTTGCGTATAAGTACGGTCTCTCATGAAATGGTGAGCAATGCCCGCCTCAGACAAGAGGATACGATACGCTCCAATCTTCAGAGATTACAATAGTCAGCTGTACATTAGCGGATTATGGATAAAATGCCAAGAGCACTACGACAAAGCAGGCTACAAACTCTGTAAGACAATGGAACGTAAAATTGTTCAAAATATAAGTGAACTTAACACAGATGACAAATGGTTGCTGGAACGATTGCAGGGGCTGGTCGAGGGATCTAATGATGAAAAATTGTGGAAAGAGTGCCACAAGTAACATGAAGGACAGGTTGCAAAGAAAAAGGAGATGGCAGAGGCTGAAGAGTATGAAGCTGAAGATAGAATGGTAGAGGCGGAAGCAATAGATGAGGAGGATCAAGAAGTATCGGACAAAGGAGAGAAATAAGTGTTGCAGGAGGGCACAAGGATTTATAAAGGTCAAGGAAAATGAACAAGGCAATTGATAGTGTCTGTATACGAAGCCGGACTACTCAAAAACCTTACAAAAATAATTTCTTGATAAAAAAATTACTATCAACATAACGTATTTGATGTAAATGTTTTATTGACAAAGACGGAATACTGAAAAAGCCAGAGCTTTCAGAATAATTTGAGTAGCTGAAGCAAATATTGAGGCTATTACATCATCCAGCATTATACCTAGCGATACCGTGTTCTGGTATGTTTTAAGGGAATTCTCGATGTTATGAATTGGGTATGGCTTAAAAATGTCAAATAGTCTGAATAAAAGGAATGAGAGAAGTATGTCAAAAGTTGTTGTGTATCCAAAATAGTAAATTACTGCTCCGCTTAAAAATATTCCGCATGCTTCATCTATTACTATATATCCCGGATCTTTATCCGTTTCGTACTTCGGGATATAGAAGTTGCAACAAATCCAACCTAGAAAAAAGCTAATAAAAGAACATATTAGTACCAGGATGCTGGATTTTGGCATCATAAGCAGTATTCCTGTTGCTACGAACGAACCGACTGTTCCAGGAATTTTTCGTGATATTAAACCCACGCCAAAGAAGCTTACAATGAATAGTAAAAGCTTACCTCTTAAGCTTCCAGATTGTCCCATCTTTGGTATCCTCTATAACTATGCAGTTTTTCAAAAGTTCAGATCGAATTGCATCGGCCTCTGCAAAATTTTTGTTTTTTTTTGCAACATCTCGCTCTTGAATTTTTGAGTTAATCCATGTCTGTTTTTCGCTATCTACACAACAGAACCAATCACAAATTTTTGTCTGCATTATGCCAAGCAACTTCTGGCAAGTATTGACAAAAATGCTAGCAAATTCCGAGTTTTTGGTTTTATTAAGTTCATCAATCTTTGTGCATAAAATTGATACAGCTTTGGGGGTATTCATATCATCCTGCAAAACACCAAATACGTCGTCAAAAATTTCATCTGTGGATGTTATATCAATTCCTCTAAGTGCTGTATACCACCTATCAAGAAGATTCTTTGCCTGTTTTAATCCGTCAAAACTAAAGTTCATAGGAGATCTATAATGTGTGCCTAAGAAAGCCAACCTTATAACTTCTCCGTCAAAATCTTGTAGCAGTTCATTGACTGTAAAAAAATTACCTAGAGATTTCGACATTTTCTGACCATTTATATTTAAGTGTCCGTTGTGTATCCAGTAATGTGCCATGCAGTTTTGATGAGTTAATGCGCAAGATTGAGCTATTTCATTTTCGTGATGAGGGAATATCAGGTCGGCACCACCACCATGAATATCAAATGTTTTGCCTAAATATTTTCTAGACATCGCAGAACATTCGATATGCCAGCCTGGACGTCCTTTACCCCACGGACTATCCCATCCGAAATTGAATCTTTCGTCAACAGGCTTCCAAAGAACGAAATCTAGCGGATTTTTCTTATTGTCAGAAATTTCTATCCTAGCACCAGAAATTAGTTCTTCCATATTTTTTTTTGATAATTGCCCGTAATTTTTTGATGAATTTACATCAAAATAAACGTGACTGTTAGTCACATATGCATTTCCATTGATAATTAGATTTTTTATAAATTCAATTATGTCTGATATATGCTCAGTTGCCTTTGGCTCTAGTGTTACAGGCAGAACGTGAAGCGCAGTCATGTCATCGTGGTACATCGTCGTTGTTTGCTTTGTCAAATCCGAAATAGTGACGTTTTTTTCAATGGATGCTTTATAGATTTTGTCATCTATATCTGTAATATTTCGGACGTACGTCACATTTTTGTAGAGTTTTTTCAGAATTCTATACAAAACGTCAAAGACCACTGCAGGACGTGCATTTCCAACGTGAGCACGATCATAAACAGTCGG
>CADBQC010000127.1 GCA_902796745.1 uncultured Pseudomonadota bacterium | reverse complement strand
GGGGGGGGTAAACAAGCAAAAAGTTTGTACAAAAAAGCTATGCATGTGGAATTAGCTCATGTCAGAATGAAATTAGATAGTTGTTTTTAGAAACGAATTATGAATATGAAAAAACTTTTAGCAACTGGATTAATTGCTTCGGTTGCATTCGCGACAGCAGAGTCATCGGCTTCCTGCGGAAACGGTGGATTTTACGTTGGGGCAAACTTTGGTGTTGCTTTCACTAAAGCTAAGGCAACGAATGAGAAATATGAGTACGGCCCTGAAGACCAAGGAAATAAATATGGTGGTGAAGACTCAGGCTGGGAAATACAGGCTTCAGACGACGATAATACCCACAAGTATATACCAAAAGATATAGCTGACAAACGTTCTGAATTAACAGAAAGTGCCATGGTGAGCAAAAAAACAAAAACGAAAGTTTTAGCTGAATTAGTTATTGGGTATGACTTCAGGCTAAACGATGTTATGATGGGCGTTGAATTAAATGCTGGAGGTATATTCGGAAGCAATAACTTTAAGAGCAAAGAGGTCGCGACTAAAAATGCTGACGCGGCTCAGTATGACTTCCTAGCGGGTGACAAAACCTTTAAACCAAAAGTATATGCGAAGATAAAAGAACAATGGCACATTGCATTGATGCCTAGAGTCGGATATCTGTTTACGCCACAGTTTGAAGGGTACGTAACCTTTGGGGTAAAACTGGCGAAGTACAGGACTGAAGTTGATACTCTGCTGATAACAGAGGTATTAGATCATCAAGGCGACATCTCCCCAACTTCAGCAACATTAAAGAAGAAATCGACAAAAGCCGTATTCGTAGCTGGTGCTGGCGTGCGCTATGAATTCAATCCTTCAATGTTCGCAAAGTTAGAGTATAACTTCGAATTTGGAGCGAAACCGAAACTACACAGCGAAGCAATGCCTGAATTGCAGAAGATCAAAGTAACATCTCACACAATCAAACTAGGTCTGGGCTACAGATTCTAAAAAAATACAGGGAACGTCCTCAGCACAGCTGGGGATGTTCTTTCTTTATATAAAATAAGAAAAAGATTTGGTAGAATAGTGCGTAGATTTGCATTCTATGCCAAGATATGAAAAATAAGAAGATATTAGTTGTCGGGGCGACTGGTCGAGTTGGGCGCGAGATGCTGTCAATACTAAGCGAGGTCGGACTGCCCGCCCAAAATGTGGTGCCTGTAGCATCAGAGAGAAGTATCGGAAAAAGTCTTCCTTATGGTAGAACTGCACTGGAAGTGAGAAGTATAAACTCTGTGAATTTTTCTGACTATGACTATGCGCTATTTTCAGCAGGATCTGCTGTTTCTGCGAAGTATGCTCCGAAAGTGGCAGAAAGTGGATGTATTGTCGTCGACAACACTTCATTTTTCAGGATGAAGGAGGATGTTCCTTTAATTGTTCCAGAAATAAATTTCGATGCTCTTGAGAGATATAATTCGAGAATAATATCAAATCCAAACTGTTCTACCATACAAATGGTAATGGCTCTCAAGCCATTACATGATACATTCGGATTGAAAGAAGTTGTTGTGTCCACTTATCAGGCCACATCTGGCGCCGGACAAAAAGGTGTTGATGAATTGATGGAACAAACAGAATTAGTATTACATGGCAAATCCACGACTGCTCACCATTTTAAGCGTCAAATAGCTTTCAACGTCATTCCGCAAATTGACGAATTTGCCAATTCTGCATATACAAAAGAAGAGCTGAAGATGATGAACGAGACAAAAAAGATATTAAATAAATCGGATATCATCATAACAGCGACTTGTGTTCGGGTGCCAGTCATTGTGGGACACGCAGTGTCAGTCTTCGCACGTTTTGAAAAGCCGGTCGATATACAGCTTGCACATCAAGTGCTTAGCGATTTTTCCGGGGTTAAGATTATTGATAATCCGGGACAATACGAATATGCAACGCCAATAGATTGTGCGTCGAAAAATGATGTTTATGTCAGCAGAATTAGAAAACATCCGGACGCAGAGAATGCGATGAGTTTTTGGTGTGTCGCAGATAACGTTCGCAAAGGCGCAGCGCTAAATGCGATACAAATAGTGCAGAGACTAGTAGCTCAGCAATAATCATAGGGCTTTATCCGTTGATTGACATTCCGAATGCTGAATAAACTGCTTCTTGCAGGCATTCTGACATCGTCGGATGAGGGAAAATTGTTGCCATAAGCTCTCCTTCGGTGAGCTCCGCTGATATTGCTAGTGAAAAAATAGGCAACATTTCTGTAACCTCGTGTCCAATCATGTGTGCCCCCAACAGCTCTCCGGTCTTCGTATCAAATATCACTTTTACAAAGCCGTCAGGTTCTCCTGTGGCTAATGCTTTACCATTACTTCTGAAGTATGACTTTCCAACTTTAATTTCATATCCAGCCTCCTTCGCTTTTTCCTCCGTCATTCCAACGGATGCTATTTGAGGATATGAGTAAGTGCATGATGGAATAGAGTTCAAATTTATCGGTGTAATTTTTTGCAAACCCGCTATTTTTTCGGCAACTCGAATGCCCTCTCGCGATGCTTTGTGAGCCAACCAAGGCGCTTCTGCCACATCTCCAATGGCGTATATTCCTGCAAGCGATGTCTCGTTGTATTGGTTTGTTTCAATTGCTCCATTTGGCTTCTGCTTCACAGAAATAGCCTCTAGCGCCAAATCTTTTGTATTTGGAACAACGCCTATGGCTAGGACGACCACGTCAAAAATTTCTTTCTCTACGTCCCCATTTTTATCAACTATTTCTACAGATACCTTGCCTTTGTCTTCCCTAAAATTCTGTGTTTTAGCACTTGTTATAATTTTTATGCCTTGCTTTGTGAACGACTTTCTAGCGCTTTCAGATATTTCATTATCTTCTTGGATTAAAATTCTGTCCATCATTTCTGCAATAGTCACTTCTGCGCCCATAGCGTTGTAAAATGAGGCAAGTTCAATGCCAATAGCTCCCGAACCAACTATTAGCATTTTTTTCGGCAAAAATTTTGGAAATATTGCCTCTTTTGACGTCCAAACCAATCCTTTTTGTATCAATTCCTCTATGCATGGAATTAAACGTGGTTTAGCGCCTACTGCAATTACAACATTTTTTCCAGAAACTTCCGTTAATGTGGCTCCATTTTCGACTATCAATGTATTTTGCAATTTGAACCGAGCTGTGCCTTCGATAAAAGTTACCTTGTTTTTCGCAAATAACCCTGCTACACCACCATTAAGTCCAGAAATTACACCTTTGGTTCGTTCAATAATCTTCTCGAGATTGGGCGTTGCCGTCGTGCAATCTACTCCAAATTCAGAAGCCATCTTGCACAGGTGAAGAATTTTTGCTGACTGTAATATAGTCTTTGTGGGAATACACCCCTTGGTAAGGCAGGTGCCCCCCAGCTCAGATTTCGATTTATCGATAACAGCAACCTTCAATCCAAGCTGAGATGCCTTTATAGCGCAAACATATCCGCCCGGCCCTCCGCCTATTACAACTACGTCGAAGTTCATTTATTCATTATCCTCATCTTCATAATCATACCTGTAGTCACCATCATCATCTTCATATTCTCCATCTTCAACATCGTCTGCGTCTGAGGTTTTATGTGTATCTTTTTCAGTCTCACCCCAGTCAAACAGGCTAATCGAGCCATGAGGAGCGAAATTTGAGATGGCATGCTTATATATGAGCTGAGTATATCCTTCTCTCTTTAAAATAATCGAATTTTGGTCAAAACATGCAATCAACCCGGTTAATTTTACGCCACCTATAAGATAGATAGTGACAGGTCTCCTGTTTCGCCTCATATAATTCAGAAAGGCATCTTGTATATTCATTATTCTTTCAGACATATGTTTATCCACAAAATATATCAATTTAACATGTTTAAAGTTTGAGCTAAAGTTAAACTTTTTGCAATCACATTTTAGTTATCTGTCGCAACATCCCATTATAAAATCAAGAGAACCAAGAATTGCCGGAATATCTGGAATTGAGTGCCCAACAATCAGAGTTTTTAAAAGCTGAATTGTTGCGAAACTTGGCGATCTAAAACGCAAACGGTAAGGCTTAGTTTGTTCTTCTTCAGTAAACAAATGTATTCCAAATTCGCCACGCGGTGTTTCTGTGGAAGAATAAATTACAGAATTTTTCGGCAACTTAATGTCTCTGGAAAAGCAATCATATGAGCAAATTTCTCCAGGTTCTATGAGGTTCAAACATTGTTTAATCAATTTTATACTTTGCTCTATCTCAAGCAATCTGAGCATATTTCGAGCATAACAATCACCTTCCAGCAGGGTTATAGGTTCAAACGTGAGCTCACTGTACACGCCATAACGCGTGGATTTGCGAACATCATATGCCTCGCCAGAAGCCCTAAGGTTGATGCCAGAAATACCATTTTTGATAGCGGTTTCTTTTGAAATAATGCCGATTCCTTTTGTTCTTTGCTGAAAAATTCGATTGTCCAGTGCCAATTTTCTAACGGCATCCATATAGAATCTCAGCTTATTCAGGAACAATTTAATGGCGTTCAGCGTTTCATTAGAGACGTCATCAGTCACTCCTCCAGGAACATAATATGCAAGATGCATTCTGGCTCCGGTTGTTGCCTCAAAAATATCCATAATTTTTTCGCGTTCTTCGAAGCCGTAGAGAAAAAGGCTTAAACAGCCTAAATCGTAAGTTAAACAACCGATAGCCATTATGTGGCTTGATATTCTGGTCAATTCATCGAAAATCGTTCGGATTATCAGTGCTCTGCGCGGAACTTTAATATTCAACAATTTTTCTATAGCCCGAACGTAAGCATGTTCCTGGATAACAGGAGCAAGATAATCCAGGCGGTCTACATATGGTATGATTGATAGAAAGCTTCTGTTCTCGACCAGTTTTTCAACACCTCTGTGAAGATATCCGATTTCGGGAGCGCAAGCCAAAATCTTTTCGCCCTGCAGTGTCAAAATCAACCGCATAATCCCGTGAGTTGAAGGATGATGCGGTCCGTAATTTAATATATATTCAGAGTTTTGAACTGACATTATGCAACAAGTTGTCTATGCGTTCAGAATATTCAAATGAAGTATCTAATTTAAAATTAAGCTCTGGAATAAATCGCATTTTCATTTTTTTTGCGATTAAATCTTTGAAATAATGTCTTTGTAATTCAAAAAACTTTGCCGTTTCTTCTTTTTTTAATCCGCCAAGCGGTGTAAAATAGACAATAGCACTTCGCAAATCTGGGGAAAGTTCTATGTATGTTATTGTCACGGGAGTTGGTAAACGAGATTCTTCCTCGTGATTAGGCAGGATTGGAAAATCACCTCTAGACAGAGCAAGGGAAAAGCATTCTTTCAGTTGCATCGCAACCTTATGAGCTCTAGATGGTCTAGATTTCACGCGTTCTGGGGTATACAAAACTGTTTTTTGAGATATACGCTTCATCATCGTCTGCCGAAATATAATCACGCCTGTTGTATTTTAGCACAAATTTCATAAGGCAAAGCATGCGCGCAAAAACAGTGCAATAGGTGACTGTAGCATTATAAATCGACAATTGTGTTGCAAAAATGCAACAGGGGGGGGGTAAACAAGCAAAAAGTTTGTACAAAAAAGCTATGCATGTGGAATTAGCTCATGTCAGAATG
>CADBQC010000126.1 GCA_902796745.1 uncultured Pseudomonadota bacterium | reverse complement strand
AGATTTTGCTGTTGTATGTTGGTTTTGCATGGGGTATAACAAATAGAGTAAACTTCATAACTAGCCACCATTGCCCTGAATTGAGCGGACTTTATACGGAGCATTTTCGATTAATTCTCGTAAAAATTTAGTGGCATTAGCGCTATTTGCTTTGAAGTAAACATTGGCATAAGCCAAAGTCTCCTTTCTTAAAAAGTTATTCTCATTTTTAATTCTGGAGACTTTTTCTATTTGTTTGCTAGTCCTATGCTATCCCACTCTTTCACAGATCCTTTCTGTCTCAGTTGTTATGAACTTATACACTTTCTCAATCTTTTATTGGCGTATGTGAAGGTATGTGATACAATCTCGTAAGGAAAGGTTTTTGTTATTAAAAATACGGAGAAAGATTTTAAATGGCGTTAAGGATTAGATTAGCTCGTGGTGGCTCAAAAAAGAGACCTTTTTACAGGATGGTTGTCGCGGAAAATACAGCCCCACGGGATGGTAAGTTCTTGGAAAGGCTTGGTTCGTACAATCCTTTATTAGCAAAGGAAAACCAGGAGCGTTTGGTTGTGAAATCTGAGCGCGTGAAGTATTGGCTTTCGGTTGGGGCTCAGGCATCGGAAAAAGTTCAGAAGTTGCTTTCAGAATTAAATTTGATGGAAAAACCACAACTTGCAGAGCGTCCTAAAAAATCTGCTCCGAAGAAAAAAGCTCAGGAAAGAATGAAAGCGGAAGCTGAGGCGAGAGCGCAAGCATCTGCCGAATAATGGATTCTAGGAGAGTTTGTGTTGGCATCATAACCAAACCCGTCGGAATTAACGGGCAAGTGAGGTTGTATCCGTACACAACGTCTCCTGATTTTTTTTTTCGACATACGAGATTGTTCTTAAAGGACAGTACCGAGATTATGCTGAAATGTCTACGGATCGAACGAAGTGGGGACGTAGTTGCCTTGATCGAAGGCGTAAAAAATAGAACAGAAGCAGATGTTTTTAGGTTGCAAGAAGTGTTTGTTGTTCGAGAAGAACTGCCACAGTTGGAACTCAATGAATATTACCACGAAGATTTGATAGGGTTAAATGTGGTTGATGACAAACATGAGCAGTTGGGGAAGATAGGTGCCATACAAGACTATGGCGCAGGAGCTTTTCTGGAAATAAATTTAGCAGATAGGAAGCTGGCTACAATCCCTTTTAATCGCGAGGCAATAATGGATGTGAATTTGCCAACTTGCGAAGTTGTTATAAATAAGCGGTTTCTTTTGCTATGAAAAAACTATACGTTATCGCTGGAGAACCGTCAGGTGATTATTTGGGAGCAAAGATAATATCTCAAATAAATTCCTTGTCTAAAGTAAAAATCTTTGGAGTTGGTGGCGAGCTAATGCGACAAGCGGGGGTCGATAGCCTAATTGATATACGACAAATTTCCATTGGAGGAATATTAGAAGTTGTGCCTCAAATTTTCAAGATAAAGCGTTTAATTGATCATGTTGTTGCTGATATATTACGAACCAATCCGGAGGCACTATTAACCATCGATTCTCCAGGTTTCTGTTTCAGAATTGCAAAACTTGTTCGGAAGCATAATCCAAATATAAAACTAGTGCATCTTGTCGCACCGAGTGTTTGGGCTTGGCGAAAAAAACGCGCACAAAAACTAGCAAAGCTGTACGATCAGCTGCTGACTTTATTCAACTTTGAGCCACCATATTTTCAGAAATATGGTTTGAAGACAACATTTGTTGGACATGTTGCTATCGAAGAATTTAAGGAGAACAATGCTCCGAAACAAGATATGCTTCTGATACTTCCCGGAAGCCGAAAACAAGAAATTCAAATGTTATTGCCTATATTTATGCAATCTCTAAAATATCTCAATTTTGAACGTGTCGTAATACCAACATTGCCTCATTTGGAAAAATTGATAAAAGAAACTACAAAAGGTATGAATGTTGAAATTATTTCGGATGAAAAACAAAAAGTAGAATTGTTCAGATGCTCAAAATGTGCCATAGTTGCCAGTGGAACAGCCACATTGCAACTAGCTCTTTCGGGCTGT
>CADBQC010000125.1 GCA_902796745.1 uncultured Pseudomonadota bacterium | reverse complement strand
GCAAGCCACACATAGATTCTGTTTTGTTTTTTTACAATATAAAAAAAGCTCATCCATCTCCAGTATTTCAACGTTTTTTATTATTTCTGCAACTGTAGCTTTTGCGATTAATTCCTTTAAAATTTTAAAATAATTTCTGATCCATTTTATTATTAATGGATTTGGGACAACTTCTAGCTTCCCCAAAATACACTTTTGTTCGTACTGTATCTTTGAACATTTTCTCTAGTAGTGCCTTTGCATTGTTTGCATTTATATCACTGTTTACCTTTTACTACCTCATCTTTATGTAATTCTTCGCTCCCATAATGCCTACATTTTACTATAAATTTATCTCTATTTTGCCATATCTAATCCAAATTGTAGCATACTTTTCTCAATCTTGCTATATTTGATTAGGAATGCCAAATTTTTTTTAGTTGCAAAAAAACAAAATACATTGCCATCGCAAAAAATCAAATCACCTTTATCAAAAGTCAGTTACAATACATTTTTGCAAGTTGGCTTCATGTTGTAATACGGAATCAAAAATATTCTACAACTCTTAGCGTAGAGCTTAACGCAAAATTAACGTTCCTAAAATAACCTGAACATACCGGCTATGGTTGGCGCATTTGGCATGGAAATAAATGACACAATTCTGGATTGGTTTTGCCTAATAAACACGAGGGGGATCGGATCTAAAACATTTTGGGCGCTGATAAAAACCTATAAAAGCGCATCTGAAGCCTTAAAACACGTTGAAAATCCGTTTTCAAAGGCTGATGCAGAAAAACGTTTGAAAAACATGAATTGCGAGGTAATCCTAGCGAATGATACGCTTTTCCCGAGGTTGCTCAAAAGATCAAATTTTTGTCCCCCTTTGCTGTTTTATAAGGGTGATAAATCGATTATGTCAAAACGAAAAATCGCCATTATAGGGGCTCGCAATTCTTCGATAAATGGGCAAAAGATTGCTAGAAATTTAGCTTCCAATTTAACAGATGAATTTACGATAGTTTCAGGATTGGCGAAAGGAATTGACGCAAGTGCGCACAGGGGCTCTCTAGAAGGTAACAAATCAGCCATTGCGATAGTCCCATTTGGTTTTGACAATGTTTATCCAAAAGAAAACCAAAGTTTGTTTCAAGAGATAGCTGAAAAAGGACTGGTTTTATCTGAAATACCGTATGGTAAAGCCGTAGATCAGGGAATGTTTCAGGCTAGGAACAGGATAATTTCTCTAATTGCCGAAGGACTGATAGTTATAGAAGCAGGGTATAAATCTGGCACTATGGCAACTGCAACAATGGCATTAGATTTTGGATGCGAAATTATGGTGGTTCCTGGTTCCCCGACAGATCCTCGAAATTTAGGTTCCAATTCATTAATTAAGAATGGGGCACATTTAATACAAAATCATTTTGATGTGCTAGAAATTCTAGGCATGCAGAATAAATCGAAAACTAAACAAAGTGAACTGCCTATAATGAAAAATGTAAATAATTGTGAGCATAAAAATAAACTTTTAGCTCTTTTATCAGAAACTCCAATTTCACTTGATGAATTATCTATGCATCTTCATATGAACATTTCTGAGCTCCTCTCTTTGGTTTCTGAATTAGAAATTTCAGGAAATATTTGTCGAACTTCATGTAACGAGATCATTTTAAATCATGGGTTATAGTAATGCTCGTAGCAAAACAAAGATCATATTATGTTGGGCATAGGCAAAGAGCACGTGAAAAATTATTAAAATTTGGAGCGGATAGTTTGCGAGATTATGAAATCGTTGAACTAATGTTGTTTTTAATTTTTAAAAGGAAGGATGTAAAACCATTAGCAAAAATGCTTATAGAACGATTTCAAACTGTCGATAAAATACTAAGCGCCCCATTATCGGAACTTACTAAAGTCGATGGGATTGGTAAGACTTCCGCTGAAGCAATAAAGATCATCAACGGAATATTTGTTTCAGCAGTTAAAAGTCGTTTAACAAAGAAAAAACATCTTAATTGTTTTGAAGATGTCATAAGTTATTGCAAACTTAACATGAAAAACTTGATTGCTGAGGAACTCAGGGTAATATTTTTAAACGCTATTGGAGAAATTATTGAAGATGAAATTATGCAAAAAGGTGATGTCAATGCTGTTAAGATTTATCCTAGGCTGATAGCCAGAAGGTGTCTTGAGCTGGGCGCTAGTGGTATTATTCTTATTCATAACCACCCTAGTGGCGATCCAACCCCTTCACGTGAGGATGTTTTTACAACTAAACAAATTTCTAAAGCGCTCTCTATATTTGAAATAACATTACAAGATCACATAATAATTGGTGGGGATAGGTTTATCTCCTTTAAAAGTTTAGAATTGATATAAATAATAAACCAAGGGATTTATTAGTATGGATTGTATACATCAAATGTGATAGCATGCTCTTATCCGAATAGGATAGCGATTAAGTTGGAAATTGTTCATGAATATCAGTAATAAAAAAAGAGAAGTTGCAGTTTTGGATTTAGGGACTAAGGCGGTTTGTTCTGGAATAATAGAAAAGGATATGAGGAACAAAGATGATATTTCCTCTACAAATATCGAAAAAATGCGCGCTTTGGGTGTGGGAAATCAGCTTGCAAAAGGAATAGAATTCGGCACTATAAGAAATTTTGAACAATTGGAAGATTCTATACTTAGTGCTATTTCATCCGCAGAAAAAGAAGCCGGAAAGTCTATCAAATCTGTTTTTATAGCAATCCCGACATGGGCAACTCGTTTACACAAACTGAAGACAAGTATTGATATAGGCAAAATCCCTGTTGATGAGGTTCATCTCACTGCGTTGCAAAAGTTTGATACGTCGGCATATATGGATGATAGTAGCGAGATTATCCATACTTTCCCGGTGTCGTATACAGTAGATGACATCGAAGGAATACAGGAACCACAGGGACTGATTGGCAATAAATTATCAGCAATTTTTCATATCATTTCTGCTCCAAGTTTATTTCTGAAAAATATAAAAAATTGCCTAAATCGGAACGATATTGAAGTTTCAGGATTTATTCCTTCAACATACGCATCTGCCTTATCTGTAGCTTCAAGCGAAGAAATCTCAATGGGGGTTACAATAGTTGATATTGGGGCTTCAACAACATCAGTAGCATGTTTGAAGAACGGAGTATTGTTGTATCTTGACTACATTCCACTTGGCGGACAAAAAATAACTGATGATATCGCTTTGGTATTAAAAACCACTCGTTCAAGTGCGGAACGAATGAAACGACTATATGGAGTTGCTGTTGATAGCATTGGAAATGAGCAAATTTTAATCAGCAAAATTGATGATTATGGGGAGGAGCATGCACAAAACATATCCCTCAAAGAACTGGATTTGATTATATCTGCCCGACTGGAAGAAATATTAGATAAGGTGCAAGAGCATTTATACGCCCACATCGCAGACAAAACCTTACTACAATCTGTGATTATAACAGGTGGGGGTAGCCAATTGTCCGGACTTAGTGAGTTTATAAGAACTAAAAGGTATTTTAGTGACGTTCGTGTAAGGCTTGGTAAGCCCATAGGAATCACAGGTTCTCATGATTTTGTTAGAACTCCATCATTTGCAGGCGCTGTCGGCGTTGCTTTGTATTGTTTTGGAGAATTTGCCGGTAAAAATTTGGATAGTAATGACAAATCCTTATGGAAAAAATTGATACTGTGGTTTAAACGAGGAATTTAGTTGATGCGAAAAAATCTGAATGAAAATTTTGCAATCATAACTTATACGTTTTTTAGTTCATTATTAAGTGGTTTAGTGCTCGTAGGGATAGGTTCTAGCTTCTCGCTTATGTTATCAGAAAACGGTATCGATGTTTCGTCTATAGCACATATGTTACTTGCAACTATTCCATACAGTTGGAAATTTGCCATATCGCCTTTTATCAAAAACCTGATATTGCGATATAAAAGTCCAAAATTTGATGTAATAAAGCTTATTTCATACACGGCACAAGCAGTGATATTTGTTGGATTTGCATCACTTGGTTTTTGGAATGACAAAAAAGACCTCTTACTATGTGCTTTTATCATTTTTTTTATAGTGCTAGCAGTGTCCATTCATGACATACTGCGCGCGCATACGAAATTGGTGTTTTTCCAGGATAAGGATTTTGGTTTTGTATCTGCGATAGAAAACACTGGTTTTAGACTGGGAATGTTCATATCAGGTGCATGTATTGTATACATCGCTAACTCTATTGGATGGCGTGTGGCGTTTATGGTGCCAGCATTTGCTGTGTGGCTAGCGACAATTGCTACTTTCTTTGCAAAATTTGGACAAGAATACAGCTGTGAAAAAACTTGTACAGAAAAGCCACGCAATTTTCTGAAAACCTATCTAAAGGTTGGATACAATTTTTTTAAAACATACGGTATCATCACCCTATTTTGCATAATAATTTCATTCAAAGTAACTGATAGCACAATAAATGGCTTAAAGCCCGTGTTTATCCATTTTTTAGGCATCAATCGAATTGCATTTGCAAATATGGTGCATTTGTATGGTTTACTAACTATGACTGTCGCGGGAATAGTCGCTGGTTTCGCCCTAGGAAAACTAAGGCTTAGCACCTGTATAAGAGGTACATTTTTTGCTCAAACGATCGTTTCTTTGATTTTTATATATCTTGTTACTCATCACGACAATCTATTAACTGTTACGCTTTTAGTAAATATAGCAACATTTGTTTTTGGATTTTGTGGTGTAGTTTTTAGGACGTTCATAGCACATATATCAAAGAGAGATGTCAATATATACACAATATTTTTGTCGCTCGGTTCGTTAATCAGAATTTGCACATACAGCTTTGCAGGTTTTGTGGTCGAGCACTATTCCTGGAATATACTGTTTACTTTATGTTTAATTTCAAACATTCCGGGATATATCTTGATAGCGCACTTCCTAAAGAAAGCTCTATCACAAGACAAAATGCCAAACAGGAAAATTTAAAGAAATTTTACTTTCATTGGAAAAATTGGGCGTGGATTAACCGAATCTTAACTATTGGAAGGCATAATAAGATTAAGAAGTCGATTGGGAAATGCTCCCATTTGTTAGTACGAGAGGTGTTTTCTATGAAGAGTAAAAGATTATTGATATTACTTGCTCCG
>CADBQC010000124.1 GCA_902796745.1 uncultured Pseudomonadota bacterium | reverse complement strand
TTTCAGTGATCTTTTTTTTTTTTTTGTGTGTCGTTTTTATAATATTTTCAGAGCCAGAAACATTTCCTTTGGACTTTTCCAGAACTTTGTTGAACACTTTCCATATTCTGTTCAAGAAACGCCAACATCCATCCAAAGCATCGGTATTCCAATCCAAATCCTTTTCCGGAGGAGTATCTGAAACGATAAATAGTCTCACAGCATCTACTCCGTGGGAATCTATGATTTTTTGAGGATCAATCGTATTCTTTTTTGACTTACTCATCTTTTCGGCAGAAAACTCGGTAACTGTCTTTCCTGCTTTATCAATCAGTCGACCATCTTCTGTTTTTGTAATGTCTTCTGGGTATACCCAATCGCCATCAGAGTTTTTATACGACTTATGGCAAACCATACCTTGGGTTAAGAGACGCTTAAATGGTATTCCGCAAGTCGTATATCCAATATCGCGCAATACCAGCATGAAAAAACGCGCGTATAGCAGATGCAACACCGCATGCTCAACACCGCCGATACAAATATCAACAGGCATCGCTATGTCCGTAATTTCCTTATTTACCGGCACTCTGCAGTTTGGATCTAGGTACCGCAAATAATACCAAGAAGATTCAAAGAACGTATCCAAGGTATCCGTCTCCCTCAGCGCATCAGCTCCACAAACTGGACATTTCGTATATTTCCATGTTGGATGTTTTTCCAGAGGATTGCCCTTACCATCAAATGTTACATCATCAGGCAACAATACTGGCAATATCGCAGGCACATCTCCGCAATGCTCACAATGAATTATCGGAATAGGGCACCCCCAATACCTTTGTCTCGAAACAAGCCAATCCTTCAGGCGATACGTTACTTGTCCTTTACCTATGCCCATTTCCTCTAGGCGTCTAATCATACAGGACTTTGCTTGTGCTGTATCCAGTCCGTTAAGGTATTCGGAATTCATATGCTTGCCATCACCTGTATATGGTAGTTCTTCATCTGCTTCAATAACTGGAATTATTGGTAAATTATATTTTTTCGCAAAATCATAATCGCGTTCATCATGCGCTGGGCAAGCAAATACCGCTCCGGTACCGTAATCAATTAATACAAAGTTCGCAATATAAACAGGTAACTGTTCATCTTCCTTCACTGGATGCTTAACATAAATTCCTGTAAATATACCTTTTTTTTCTGCTTTTTCCAGCGCCTCTTCTGTTGTCGCTGTCTGTTTGCATTCAGCTACAAAATTGGCTATTTCTGCATTATTGCTCGCCAAGGTTTGTGAAATAGCGTGATCCGGTGAAATAGCGATAAATGATGCGCCAAATAAAGTGTCAGGACGTGTTGTAAAAACAGGTATCTTGTCGCCGTTATCTATGCGTTCAAAATTTATCAATGCACCTTTGGATTTGCCAATCCAATTTTCTTGCATTTTTAAAACTTTATCAGGCCATAAGCCTTCCAAATCCTTTAGCCCTTCCAGCAATTCTTCAGCATAGGCAGTAATTTTGACTGACCATTGTTCCAGCATTTTTTTTTCTACAACGGCACCAGAACGCCATCCGCGACCGTTTATTACCTGCTCATTTGCCAAAACAGTTTGGTCAACCGGATCCCAGTTTACGTATGATTTTTTGCGATAAATTAATCCTTTTTTATACAAGTCCAAAAAAATTTGTTGCTCTTTTGAGTAATATTTCTCAGAACAAGTCGTAACTTCACGTGCCCAATCATACATTAACCCTAATGATTGCAATTGTTCTTTCATACTTGCGATATTCGCATAAGTCCAATATTTTGGATGACCTCCGTCTTTCATAGCTGCATTCTCAGCCGGCATACCGAAGCTGTCCCATGCCATCGGCTGAATAACGGAATACCCTTGCATCTTTTTAAAACGCGCGACAATATCACCTATCGTGTAATTTCTCACATGTCCCATATGCAATTTTCCCGATGGATATGGAAGCATTTCAAGAACATAGTAAAGCTTGTCTTTGTTCTTTTTAAGCTCTTCATTCGAGAGCGAATACTCTTGAAAAAATCTCTTCCATCTCTTTTCTACCGCGTGAAAATTGTATATGTTATCGGACATACGAAGCCATTATATAAAACTTTTTCCATACAAGTGTATCGCAATAAGGTTGATTTTTTAAGGAAAATTTGTATGGAAAAGCCATATAATCTATTCATCGAATTTGTATGCTTAGTTTATCTGTTGTTAATTAGGCATTGCTCACCATTTCATGAGAGACCATACTTATACGCAAGAAGTAGCTTGATGGAAAGGGTTAACTCTGAGAACAGATTTGCTGTAGCAGTTAGTTTTGCGATGTAATCGAGCAAGGTAGTAGCGTAGTACCGAATTATAACTTTCTACTAAACAAGTTTCAGACTTGCTGATGACGTGTTTGATATCAGCATCCGCACAGATGTCCTTGCCACATATAATGTTTATGTTAATTTTCTTAAGACTGAGGCTTTTCCGGGGCCTACTTCAAACGCAGTAATGCGCTTCTTGTTCCTATCAACATCTGTCTATACTTTGATTCATCTCCCAAACCTCTACTTTTTCCTGTTTCGTTTTCTCAGACATTCC
>CADBQC010000123.1 GCA_902796745.1 uncultured Pseudomonadota bacterium | reverse complement strand
ATGGCAGCTATAGATTCTTCGCACATAAAGAATGCTCAGACGATAATCGATAAATCTGAAAAATCAGCCGAAGATTCTTCAGTTCAGCAACCTCAACAAAGCGATATTCCTGAAGATGAGGAAATGGAATGATTGAGAACAAGATTCTTGGTGCGGAAGATATCAAGCAGATAATTCCTCACAGGTATCCGTTTTTAATGGTTGATAGGATAGAGAACTTAGATGTTGGAAAGTCGTGCACTTCCTACAAAAATGTTTCGAGTAATGAATGGTTTTTCCAAGGGCACTTTCCTCAATATCCGGTTTTCCCTGGAGTGTTGCTTATAGAAGCTATGGCGCAATCTGCAGGAGTATTGGCATTCAAGACACTGATAGCGGAAAAAGTTACCGAACCGGGTAAATCAGATTTCGTATACTTTACATCAATAGAAAATGCAAAATTTAGGAAGCCTGTCTTGCCTGGGGACGTAATACGAATGGAAATAATTATAGAACAACGTCATGGGAATAAGTTTTGGCGTTTTTCTGGAAAAGCATATGTGGAAGACACGCTTGTAAGTGAAGCTGAGTTTAAAGCAATGATACCGGAAAGTAAGTAATGTCGATAAGTGCAAATGCGAAGATACATCCCAGTGCAATCATTGAGCCGGGAGCAGAAATTGCTGAGAACGTAGAGATAGGGGCGTATTGTTGCGTTGGTGAACGAGTAATTATCGGTCGTAATACCAAGTTGCACTCGCATGTGGTCGTAATGGAAGACACCATACTAGGTGAAGAAGTAACCGTATATCCATTTGCTTCTTTAGGACAAAAGCCTCAAGATTTGAAATACAACGGAGAAAGGTCACGCTTAGAGATCGGAAACAATACTGTAATTCGAGAATATGTTACCGCCAATATTGGTACTTCCGGTGGAGGGATGCTGACAAAAATCGGTAACAATTGTCTAATTATGGCGTATTGCCATATAGCCCATGATTGCACGATTGGCAACAATGTTATCTTAGTAAACGGCGTGAACTTAGCTGGTCATGTCACAGTTGGAGACAACGCAATTATTGGAGGAATGTCTGCAGTCAAACAATTCATACGTATAGGCAAGCATGCTATGATTGGAGGTTGTAGCGGAATTGATAGAGACGTAATTCCATATGGTGTTGTTAGAAGTGATAGGGTAACAACTCTAAAGGGACTAAATATAATAGGTTTACGACGTCGCGGATTTTCTAATGAGGAAATAAAGTTAATGCAATCTGTCTATAACGAAATATTCAAAACAGATGACATGTCACCACTTACAACAGATGAACTTAAAGAACTGAAACAGAAATATATAACTGATGAGAATACTACAGAAATGATTGATTTTCTTCTAGCGCATTCAAAAAATCCGATCTGCACTCCGCTTCCTACAGATAAAAACTATTCAAACTAGTTTCGTTGCCTGTGGTTGCATCGATAATTTTCAAATTGCCACAATCTTTAAAGGAGTCTGCATTCATTTTCAATAGTTGATTCAGAGTGCTTGGTTTTATCTTTAATTCCCTCAAATTTTCACAACCTGCAAACATATCATCACTGTCTTCTACCTCTGAAACATCAAAATTACTTAAATCTAATATCCGCAAATTTTTACAGCCATAAAACATTTTAGACATATCTTTTACTTTGGTTGTATTGAAATTACTCAAATTCAGCTCTTCTAGGCTTTCACATGCTTCAAACATTGAGCACATATTGTCTACATTGCTTGTATTAAAGTTATTGATATTAAGTTCTCGCAAAAATTTGCATCCTTTAAAAACTTCTATCATGGTGTGTACATTTGTTGTATCAATCTTTTCAAGATTTAATTTTTCTAACATCAGACAGTTTCGGAATGCATAGGACATATCCCATTCAGATTTAGGACAATGTACCCTGCCAATTTCAATATTTTGAAGCTTCAAACCATTTCCCTGATACATGAAATCATCAAACATACTACTCAACCCTTCAGTCAAATAAACGTTGTCCTCTAAGACGATTTTCAATCGTACATTCGCTACTAATTCTTCCTTTATATGCAGAAATCTGAAAAATACCTTATTTGAGATGTGAACCTCGTACCCATCGATATTTCCGGGAATAGTCAATACAATCCTCGTTGGCTTATCGAAATACTTCTTAGGCAAAATACTCTTTATTTCGTATCGATTATGTTGTGTATTTGGATTATCACCTACAAAAACCAAATATTCATTAGAATTACCAAAACAATTGCTAAATTTGTTGCATTTGTAATATGAATTGAGTTCATCGATTTTCGTGTTATATGTTATTTGCATCCCCTGAATCGAATATGAGTAGTTTTGAACAAATTCAGTATTTTGTAGTTCTTTTTCGATGCCTGCTTTTATTAACTTTGGCATAATATTTCTCATATAAAGTTCTTCCTCATATTCATCCCATTTCTGCATCTTTTGTTTCACACATTTATTCACTTGAAACTGTAATTTCTCTATCTTCTTCTTTTTTTGTTTCTGCGTAATTTTTAGATCGTTCTTTATTTTTAATAATGCGGGAATTTGTCGCTTAAATACGTCGCTTTTTATTTTGTCTAAATATTTTTTTCGGATTATTAACTTATCAGGAAAATTTTGTGGAACTATCCTTAGTAGTTGTGATGTTTGAAAAAACTCTAACTTTCTAATATTCGTGCATTGTAAGCTATCGGAATATTCTCTAGAAATAACATTATCGCTAATATCATTTCTGCGAAATTGTACTGTTTCAGAGTTAAGGGACATACCCTCTGTGATAACCGAAAATGCTGTAAACAGTAAGATCGATTTCACCATATGATTCATAAAAATGTTTAATCAAAATACATACTTCTATGCTACGACACAAAACAACCAATAATTTGGATTATTTGAAATTTTTAATCGTTTCTTGTTTGCTAATTTGACTAATTATTTGTTAATTTCCACACAATTCATATTTGGTACATCGGCCACTTTGCGATCAGCTTTGTGACAATGCGCGTCTAAATATCAGCAAAATCGCTACAGCAATGATGCATATTACCGCGCCTGCCAGATATGCTACGGATTCGCCATAATGTTGAGATATCCCACCTGCAATAGTATTTGCGCAGAATACTGAGGCGGAAACAATGATGTAATATACTCCAAACCCAGTTCCTCTAAGATCTTTCGGAACATAGTCTGAAATCAAAATGGAAAAAATTCCTTCGCTAATCCCTCGTTGAATTCCCCATAGAGCAGCTCCTACCCAAATCCAAATAAGATTATGAGCACAACCAATGCAAATGTCAGAAATAAACAATACAGCAATGCCTATGAACAGTAAGTTTATTTTGTTCATCCTGTCCGATAATTTTCCTGTAGGGAAAGCAGAAAGCGTGGTGAATAGATTAAATATTATCGTAATTACAAATAAATATGCTTTTTCCATTCCTAAATTCTCGCACGCATGCAAAGACATAAAAAATTCACCAAATCTTGCTGTCATAAATATCGATACGACAAGCATTAGAAGCCAAAATCGTTTTCCTAAAGCTTTCATGTCGTGTATGCGTATTTTACGTCTATCAACTTTTTGCTTGTGATTTAATGTTTCTTTTACAAAAAATATTAAAATCACTACAGCTAAAATCGCAGGAATCGTGGCTAAAATAAACAATAACTGGAAGTTATCGCCAGACAGCTTCATAACGGCCATCCCGAAAACGCCTCCCAGTGTTGACCCAATAACCGCTAGGCTTTGTCGCAGACCATAACATGCTCCCTTCGTTTCTTTCGGAGCAGCATCAGAAATTAGTGCATCTCGTGGACTAGCTTGAACACCATTTCCAATCCTATCTATCGTCCTCGCTAGAACGATACTTGACACGTTTTTAGAAATCGCCATTAGAGGTTTTGAAATTGTTAATAAGATAAATCCGAAAACCATCAACCATTTTCTACGTCTTAAATAGTCACTAATTATTCCAGAAAAAATTTTTACAGTATTTGCAATGCACTCAACAACTGCTTCAATCACCCCTATTGTTGAAACAGCAATTCCCAGCACGGCTTTTAGATATACCGCAGAGCCTGATTGTATAACCGATGTGGCCAAATTGATAAGCAAAGACGATAAACCAATTGCCCAGATAGTTCCTGGTATTGATTGCCTTAAAAACGGCAAAAATTCTGATTTGTTCATGGCTCGCAAGCGCCTACTTAAAAAGATATTCTATAACATCACGGCAAAATGATCAACTAGATTTCAGATATGATTCTGTCCAAGTTCAAACAGCGACATTCCTAACCAATTATAGTATATTTTGAGAAAAGTATGCTACAATTTGAATTGTATATAGTAAAATGGAGATAAATTTATAGTAGAATGTAGGCATTGCAGGAGCGAAGAATCAACTAAAGACGGTATAATAAAAGGTAAATAGCGATATAAATGTAGAAACTGTAAGCGTACTAATCAATAAAGTCGTCAAAGATACAGTATGAGCAAAAGGATACCTAAGGGAGGCAGGGAGGCGTTCAAAACCCGTTAATAGTATGCCTCCGAAACTAATCGCAAAAACGATAGAACACGTTGTAATACTAGAAATATACAAGATGCTCTGCACTATAATAGATGTCGCCAAGGTGATAGAATGGGAAAGATGCTTGTATATCATTTGAGTACTGCGGATGTCCTGTTTTTGTTGTATGTTATTAAATTAACCTCGTGTAAAATAGTGGAATGTAAAATGCGTGATGGCATGAGATGTTTTTTGATTGGTTTTCCCAGAAAGGTCTAAAGCAGGGCATATTCTGGGCAATAATGATATACCTTGTTGGAGCATTAAATGATGTAATCGCTAGGTTTTTAGGCGCAAGGTTACACGCGGTAGAAATTGCATTCTTTAGATTTTTATTTTCGGTTGTTATTGTGCTGATGCCAATGTTAAAGTCCAAAACAAATCTATTTAAATCGGACATGCATTCTTGGCATATTTTGCGTGGAATATTGGGAGCAGTCGCACTAGGGCTATGTTGCTACAGCGTCAATGTTATGCCTCTTGCAGAAAATACCACGGTGCTATTTTCTGAAGCATTATTTATGCTTCCCCTGGCAACAATTTTTTTGAAGGAAAAAGTCAGTAAAACAGCCATCTGCGCCACAATCTTCGGTTTCTCCGGACTTATATTAATGTTCCGTCCACGGGCAGAAAATATAAATATACTTGCTTTCATTCCTACATGCGCAGCATTTTTGTTTGCAGTGATGAATATAATGATAAAAAAAATGATTGATCATAAAGAAAACACATTAACAATGTTATTCTATTTCGGTCTTTATACAACTTTAATATCCGCTATGGTTGTTCCTATGTATTGGATCACGCCAACTCTTAAAGAATTAGTATTAATTTTCTTACTGGGAATTGGAGCCAATCTGATTCAATTATTCATTTTTCTGGCATATAGAGCCACGACGGCATCTGCGATAAGTCCTGTTAGATACACTGAATTGCCATTTGCTATCCTTTTTGGTTTTGTATTTTTCAATCAAATTCCTGATTTAATTACACTTCTAGGAGCCACACTAATAATTAGTGGTACTGTCATTGCTTCTTGGAAAAGCAACACTTAACTTTTATTATCCATTATGAACTGTGATGTATTTTGCTTACGAACAACTTTTGCATTGCCTCCAATGCCTTTCTTCATGAATGACAGTCTGGATATAAATCCTAACCGTTAAGTCTAAATTCAGCGACTTTATAGTTGCTTTCAAAAATTTCAAAAAGAGAAAATCCATAAATCTATGATTTTTATAAAATTTTTCCTAGGTTGTTCGTGATTGTTGTATACTTGAAGAAGGATATGTTGTTTCGTGCAACGTTTATTGTTTGGAGAAGAAAATGAACAAGATTAGTATGTTATCAATGGCAATATCGCTTATGGCAGGTTTTGTCTATGCGGAAGAAGCTAAGGTAGGAGATGTAGCTCCTGCTTCTGGTGAGGCGACGACTGCTCCTGCTGAGGCAACCAGCGATACACCTGTAGCCGATGAAAATGCTCCTGCTGTACCGGAGAAGCCTGTTGCAAAAAAAAGCAAGAAGGCAAAAAAATCATCAAAAAAGAGTAAGCTCACAAAGGAGTCAATAGCAGCAACGGAAGAGCTGAACAAAGATGAAAGCACTGGTAAAAATGATGAAGCTGTAAGAGAGGCTCAAGAGGCAGTGTCTGATGCTAAAGAAAAAGTGTCTGATAAAACTGTTAATGTAAAAAAGGCTGAGACAGTTGCTCACAATGATGATAAATTAACGGATTCTTATAAGAAGTCCATGGTCAAAAAAGAGCAAAAAGAGCTGGACGAAGCGAAAGAAGAGCTAGCAAAAGCAGAAAAGAAACTCGAAGAAACGACTGCAACCAAAGAAGCAGAGTAAATAAAAATAAATGGAGCTCGCAAAGCGGGCTCTTTTTTTATGTCCGGAATTTAAGTAGCTATAAATGAAAAAACCACTAGCCGAGCTATTAAGACCAACTGATATCAGTGACCTGGTTGGCGAAAATTTAAGAAAGTTAAATTTAAAACAGATACAATCCATGATACTGTGGGGACCTCCTGGATGCGGTAAGACATCGTTTGCCAAGATAATAGCTAGCAAGTGTGGCTTAGAGGTTGTCACGATGTCGGCAGTTACAAGCGGATCCACACAATTTAAACAAGTATTTGAGATAGCGGAACGCGGGAATAAGTTGCTCTTGCATGTGGATGAAATACACCATTTGAATAAATCGCAACAAGATATATTTTTACCACATTTGGAAAATGGTAACATCACTCTTATTGGCACAACTACAGAAAATCCATCTTTTGAACTTCGTCCTGCATTATTATCAAGATGTAAGGTCATAGTTTTTAAACGTCTATCCGTTGATGATTTAGAAACAATAATAGGACGTGCAGAAAAGTATCTGGAACGCACCATTCCGCTTGATACAAACGCAAGAAAATTATTGTGCGAATTGGCAGATGGGGATGGACGATATCTTCTTAATATGGTAGAAGAATTGATCAGTATGTCACATAGCGGTGACACGATTACTGCAGACCAATTGACAGAACTACTTTCAAAACGTACGGTAATTTATGACAAAAACAGCGATGAGCACTACAACTTGATAAGTGCACTACATAAATCTCTTAGGGGATCTGATGTAAACGCCGCGTTATATTGGTTTTCAAGAATGATAGCTGGAGGCGAAAATCCACTGTATATAGCTCGCCGACTTGTGCGATTTGCTGTTGAAGATGTGGGGCTAGCTGATCCAAATGCACTACAACAAGCAATTGCTGCCCAGCAAGCATATTCCTTTTTAGGTTCCCCTGAAGGCGAATTGGCTATTTGTCAAGCCGTAATTTATTTGGCAACTGCCCCGAAATCTAACGCTGGATATGTCGCATTTAATAGTGCCAGAAGATTGGCTGAAAAAACAGGCTCATTGATGCCTCCAAAGCACATTTTAAATGCTCCCACGAAATTTATGAAGGAACAAGGGTACTCGAATGGCTATGTGTATGACCCAGATACGCCCAACGGATTTTCTGGACAAAACTATTTTCCGGAAGGAATAGCAAGACAAAATTTGTATAATCCAGTTGAACGTGGTTTCGAACGAGAAATAAAAAAACGCATTGAATATTGGGACAAACTGCGAAATAGCAAAAAATAGTTAAAAATTTAATCTTTCGGAACGTCTCGAAAAAGAGAAACGTAGTCAACAACCAGTAATACTGTCAGCATGAGTTTATTAGAAAAACTCATATTGATGATATTGAATATTTTTTATCTGTGCTAAAAGGCGATTGGCAATCTTGAAATAATTGTTTGGTTTAGAGCGGAATTTGTGGATATTTTTTGGAGGGAACGCAGTAATTGAAAATGTACAATTTATAATGAGTTGATAAAAAAAGTAACAGATAATCTAAACAAATTTAATAAGGAATTTTGTAAGAAAACAGTACTTTTTTATGAACAATATATGTTTATGAAGTATATAAATTTGTTGACTTAAGCAAGTCTAGAAAAACAATCTAGCATAAACGATTAAAAAGAAGCTAAGCAAATTTAATAGCACAGTCAAACATGCTTGCGCTTCTTATTTGCGCTTTTCGGCAAATAATAATGATGCATAACACTACTTATGTGTGTTCAAGTTCAAACAGAAGTGATAGACAAGATCTATTCAGGATTGCGCTTCGAAATATACTCTAGTGGAGTTCTGGCACTAGGAGTTGTATTTGTGCAGAAAGTTCACAAGTTATCCGCGTGCCCCGACTATAGTATCTTCGGACAGGTCGGCATAAAATTCTTCTCTAAAAACCCTATTACTTCGCTAGATTTTGCTGTTGTATGTTGGT
>CADBQC010000122.1 GCA_902796745.1 uncultured Pseudomonadota bacterium | reverse complement strand
GTTTTGAAATATGAAACAAACTTTATACGGAATATTTTTGATTTATTTTCGTAAAAATTTAGTAGCATTATCGCTATTTGCATTGCTATAAACATGCTCGCTGAAGCGTTCAATCCCCGCGAAATGCATCATTACTACGCAGTTCTTACAGTCATGTGATCTATTTGAAAGTTTACCAATCTTGCTGTAATGCTCCTTAAATCTCCGTTTTTTCTTGCACCTCAAGGGCATGTCTAGAACTTAAAAATCCAAGCTTTTTCATAATTTTACCGACACTACTCTAGCTGATATTTACACCGAAATCACGACTCAAAATCACGCAAATCTTCGCCTCCATGTGCGTTTTTCTATCACACATTTTTCAGACATTTAGACCAGAAAATCGGACACTTCAGCCACTTTTCCAGACGATAATACGTAGCTCGACTGATGCCGACAAGCTCTTGTTTCTTTTTGTTGGGAACTCCATGGCAGTAAAGCAATTCCCACTGTTTGACCTGTTTTTCGGAAAGTTTCTCAAAATCTGTCCTACGTTTTTCTGGTGCCACAAGCTAGTGTAACTTCTGTATTTGCATAATCCAAAGTCTCCTTTTTTAACTTAAAAACTTATAATTTAATTCTGGAGACTTTTTTATCTATTTGAATATCTCAAACTCATCTTTGTCTCATATGTTATGAACTTAGACCAAACTTTAAACCACCTGGATGTGGAAGATGGTGTATTATTCATGTATAAACGAGTAGATTGGTAAGCACGGTGGAAAAAGCGGTATACAACGAAACGCATCAACATATATTAGGGCAAATCAATAACCTTGATATATTCAAGGTTATTGATGGTGATTTGGCTCCCATAAAAAAATTGGCACAAAGGTTTTCGGATTGTAGCACAGTTCTTGTTTTAGGAACTGGAGGCTCAAGCCTTGGTGGGAAATGTTTGGTGAATTTTCAAGCGAATATGACGGGTACCACGCCGAGAATAGTGTTCATTGAGAACGTAGATTCGCTGAGTTTCAAAAATACCATAAACAAGTGTGATCCAGCGCGCACAGGAATAGTTGTAATCTCTAAATCTGGTCGCACCACCGAGACGTTAATGACCTTTTTGACTCTCTGCGAGATTTGGAAAAATTTCGATTACCAAAATCGTGCTATTGCAATAACGGAGTTGTCTGATAACAATGACTTGAGGCAGATTGCAAATTCACTCAATATGGAAATAGTAGAGCATAATCCAAGAATTGGTGGGCGATTTTCCGTATTTTCGGTAGTCGGCTTACTTCCAGCATTGCTTGGCAACGTTGATATAGATACCTTTACAAGAGCTGCTAAAAAAATTTTAGATGAAGTGAAAGAAAACGCCGGAGCCAAAACATTCTCAGACGCATACGAAATGTATGATAAGGCATTTAAGAATGGCTTGATAAACCAACACGTCATCATGCCATATTCTGATATGCTAGAAGACTACACAAAATGGGCTGTACAGCTAATATCAGAAAGCTTAGGAAAATCAGAAGACTTCGGCATAACTCCGATACGCGCAGTTGGAACCGTGGATCAGCATTCAATGTTGCAGTTATTCTTGGGTGGGCCTGCAAACAAGTTTTACACAATCATATTAGCCAGAAATAATGCCCCAACGGCACCAATAGCGCCAGCGCTTTGCGGAAAAGTTCTGGAACATCTGAAGGGACATACTATCAACGAACTCATGTATGCACATGCAAAAGCTACAATACAAGTGTTAAAAGCAAAAGCTCCTGTTCGTGTTTTAGAATATGACAAAATCAACATTGCAACACTTGGAGAACTGATGGCAAAGAATTTTATAGAAGTTTTGGTTATAGCTCACCTTGCAAATGTGAATCCTTTTGACCAACCATCAGTAGAAGAATCAAAGCGCCTAGCACTTCAGTATTTGAATAGCCCGAAGGGAAAATAGCGCGACTAAAAGATGAAATGATGTGTAAGTTCAAACAGATGTGAGACAAAAATGGTCTCTGGAATTATACTTAGAAATATACTCCAGTGGAATTTGGCTGTAGGAATTATATTTCTGCAGAAATCTAATAAGTTCTCTGCAGGCTCCGAGAATGGAATTCTCAGTAAGGTCAGCGTAAAATTCTTCTCCAAAAATCCCGGTTACTGCGTTCTACTTTGCTGTTGTACGTTGCTTTTGCTGGAGGTAGAACAAAGATAAGAAGTCCCAATTTTGTGTAACAAATTCTAACAATTGCAGGAACTATATTCCGTAGCTTATGTACTCGCATAAATTAAAGTCTTCCATCTAAAAAACGAACTTTAATTCCAAAAATTTTGTTCTTTAAGTCATTTCGCCTGTATCAATCTAATCTTTGTTTCATTGCGTATGAACTTACACAATCTATGTGCTCAACTTAAAGCTCTTCGCGTACTTCAAGCCTATCTTTGCCTCATTGATTTTTGAACTTTATATAGGAATTGGCAAGTATATAAGCGCATTTGTAATATATTGCCGAATTGCTGAAAAACTGTATAATCTATGTAGCAGAAGATGGTGGATGAATTATGTATTCTCTCAGACATTGGAAAGGTCTAATTGCAAGCATAGTAGCTTTGGTAACACTTGCAATTTCAATTGCCATGGCGAATTACTTGTCTGCAGATGATACAAAAATAAAAAAACAAAACTTTGATGTTCTGCGTATCGGTGTAATCGACAGTATTCGTCTAAAAACTGAGGCGAAATGTTTTAGAGCTCACGACGAAATTGCTCAGAGGATATTTGATTTAATGGTAAAAATAAGAGAGATATCAAGCCAGATGACTAATCAAACTATGCAGATAAGGCAAGACAAACAATTAAGACAAAAACAGAAGCAATCCAAGTTCACAGAAATGGATAAAAAATGGAAAATCTTGTCGACAGATTACAGCAAAGCCATGAGAAAAGAAAAAGAACTAGATGCAAAATTAACAGATTATATACAGAATAAAGTCTTACAAGTTATCAGCGATATTGCAAAAAAATTCAAAATAGACATTGTAATAAACAAAGGTTCACAAAGTATGACACAGGTTTTTTACAACACTAGCAATATAGATATAACTGATGTTGTCGTAAATGAATTGAATAAAATCATGCCTTCAATCGATTTAAAGGAGTTTGAATAATGGTGGATGAAAGATTTTTTGAAAAAAAAAGTTACATACTTTTGGGGAAAATATGTGATTTGCTTGCAATATCTCTGCCTACTAATTGTTCTGCCACAAAGCGTATAACTGGCATAGCTCGACTTGATAATGCAACTGCGTCTGATATAACTTTTTTTCATAATGCCAAATATGCTGAAGATTTAGCCAAGACCCAAGCATTTGCATGCATAATAAGCAAAGAGAATGCGCATTTACTTTCCAATGCAACGGTAGCTTTAGTGGTGGATGAGCCATACTTGGCGCATGCGATATTGCTGAAGGCTTTTTATTCAATTAAAGGCGTTCCACAAGTCGGGTATATATCTCCAAAAGCAAATATTTCTCCCAAGGCAAAAATTGGAAAGGATTGCTATATTTCCGATAACGTTACAATTTTAGACGGCGCAATTATCGGGGAAGGTACGTTTGTTGGAAATAACGTTACAATTTTGGGAGGAGTAGAAATTGGCGAGAATTCCTACATAGAACCAAATGTAACAATCGGTTTTGCAATAATTGGTAATAATGCCTATATAAAAACTGGTGCTAGAATTGGGCAACAAGGTTTCGGTTTTCATGTTGGAAAAACAGGAATTACCGATGTTATGCAAATAGGCCGAGTTGTGATTGGTGACGATGTCCAGATAGGCGCCAATTGCACAATTGACAGAGGCAGTATGAACGATACGATAATCGGGAGTCACTCTAGATTAGACAATCTAGTACATGTCGCTCACAATGTCGAAATTGGAGAATATTGCGTTATAGCAGCTCAGACAGGAATTGCGGGGAGCACAAAGATCGGAAACCAATGTTTTTTTGGGGGTCAAGTTGGCATTGCTGGACATTTAACGATCGGTGATAAGGTCACAATAGCCGCACAGTCCGGCGTGATGAGAAATATTGAATCATGTTCCAAAGTCGCAGGCTCTCCTGCCACCAATGTTTTGAACTGGCACAAGCAAACCATAGCCTTGCAAAGGCTAATTCAGAACAAAGCTGTTACCGAAACCGAAAGCCTCATAAAAAGAATAAAATCATTATTTCGCTAATGCTTGCTTCATTTTGCTCACTCCAAGGCGTGATATCTTATCATTGTATGGTATCGCTATGTATTATAATGAGTAATTTTTTATATTTTATTTCCAAAACGTGGGACGGGTGAAACCACTCGCCTTTAGGCGAACACTTCAGCACAATGTGAGGTATGATATACAGAAAAAGTTCACATAGAGTATCACATAGTATTCTGTACAAAGTACAGATACAGAGTGTTATACGGCAATATTGCTGAAAGGTGTATAGATGTAATACGAGAGATTTGCTCTGCAAATTGCATTGATATAATCAGTGAGAATATGAGTCCAAACCCTGTACATATTCTAATTTCATCTCCACCGCATCTATCTATATCGAAAATCGTGCAATATATAAAAGGAAAAAGTAGCAGAAAATTACAATCTGCATTCCAAGCGTGACATAGAACTACCGGCTTCCAGCCGGTAGGGTATCTATTTGCTATCGAAATACTGTTCCTTATATCGTTGTGCTTTCACTACGGCGCTTGGTCTTGGAATTCGTACTTTTGCCATTATTTTTACCTTCTGGTTTTGTACCACTCGACCCAATATTGGCGCAATCCTGCCCGATGGCTTGCGATGAGGCTTTTCTCGAGGTTTTTCTTTTATTCGTTGTTCAGATGTTAAATATCCCAGAAATGATCCTGAAACAAAGAACAGCAAGCTACAACCAACTAAACTGAGAGCCAAAAGCCATTTCTTCATATCAGTGCCTCACACATGGCTACCGATATTTCTCACAATCTCATGCGCCCATTGCGAGATACTGCCAGTACCTATAAAGAAAATTATATAGTCCTCTGTAATTGCAATATTTTGCAAAATGTCTTCAAGCTCATGTTGATTTTTCGCACATACAACATTTTTTCTCTGAGATTGCAGATTCTTATACAAATCATCTGTAGTTTTCTTGGCATGTGGTATGAGTTTTAGGTCATATACCGGAGTTATCACGATTTTTTCTGCTAAATTAAAACAGTGGCAGAATTCATCAAATTGACTATTTAGAACCTTATAATCATATGGCTGGAAGATCACAATGATTTTCTTCTGGAGCCTAGATAGCGCTATATCTATAATAGCTTTTATATTTGGTAGCACAAGCTCGGACAATCTAAATACCAATGCGCCTTTTAGTTCTCCAATTTGGGTAACAAACTTCCTAGATTTATGCGAGATGTGCATCTTAATCAAGATAAAACAGCCTACTATCAGGGGAAGGACTATAATCCACTTTTCCATCTCTCTCCCTCACACATGATCCCCAATATTTTTCACAATTTCATGTGCCCATTTTGATATACTCCCAGCTCCGGAAAACAAAATTATATCATTTGACGCAAATGTCATATTTTGCAATATATCCTGAATTTCCTTCTGGTCATTCGCAAACAAAACTTCCTTGCCCTGCGACTTTAAATTTTTATACAAATCGTCCGAAGTAATCGGCGCTGTTTCTATATCATCAGCTTTATATACCGGGGTTATTATTATCCTATCGGCTAAATCAAAGCAGTGGCAAAACTCATCAAATAAAGTATTTAATCGAGTAAACCGATGTGGTTGATGTATTATAACAACTTTTCCATTAACCTTCTGCTTAGCTGAATTTAGTAGCGATTTTATTTCAGTTGGATGGTGTGCGTAATCATCAATTACCAAGGTATCGCCAATCGTACCAACTTTGGTAAAACGCCGATTAACGCCAGTAAATGAAGCCAAGGTAGCTTTCACTATATCTATACTAATTCCAAGTTCATTTGCCATAGCTATGGCAGACAGCGCATTTTTGATATTATGATCACCCAAGAGAGGAATTGCTACATCGTGAATAATCTCACCATTATG
>CADBQC010000121.1 GCA_902796745.1 uncultured Pseudomonadota bacterium | reverse complement strand
TGTAACAAATATGAATGTTTGTGAGTGATAGCATATTGTTACAGAGGGACAAATTTCTTATTTTGATGAATTTTGAACACGAGATAGTCTGGGAAAACGCTCAAGTTTATGAAGAAGTTTATAAAAATTCGATAAAAGATCCTAATGAGTTCTGGATGCGATATGTGAAAGATATTGCGTGGAAACGTGTTCCAAATTCAGCATATGACAATGAAAAAAAGGAATGGCTCTTTGGAGGAGTTACAAATGTCTGCTATAACTGCGTTGATAGACATGCCGCTAAAACTTCTGAAAAAACAGCTATTATTTGGCATGGTGACGAAGAAAATGAGCGTCGCGAAATTTCTTATGCTGAGCTTCAGCAAATGGTCATACAAATAGCCTCAATTTTGAAAAGTCATGGCATCAAAAAAAACGATGTGGTTGGAATTTATATGCCGATGACACCTGAAGCAGTCGCATCTATGTTGGCTTGTGCCAGGATTGGCGCTATTCATCTGGTTGTTTTCGCTGGATTTTCGCCGGAAGCATTGAAATATCGCCTGACTACCTCAAACGCCAAGGCACTTTTAACCATCACTTCGTTTCGTCGCGGTGGAAAAGAAATAAAATTGGCGAAGAATATACCAAGTGATTTTGATATAGACGTTATAAATCTCGATAATATATCATTTTCTAATAATGCAGAAGCAGGAATAGAATGGCAAACATCAGAGGATAATTTATTTATCTTATACACCTCAGGTTCATCTGGGACACCAAAGGGGGTATTGCATTCCGCTTTGCCATATATGCTTTATGTTGCAACAACATTTAAGGTAATATTCGGTATAAGAAGAGATGATGTTTACTTTTGCACATCAGATATTGGCTGGATAACCGGACATAGTTACATAACCTATGCTCCACTTTTTCACGGATTAACTACGGTAATATTCAGTGGAAGCCCAACTTATCCTCAAGCTGACAGATATTGGAAGATTATCGAGCAAGAAAAAGTTTCTATATTTTATACAGCCCCAACCGCCATTAGATCTCTCCAGATGTTTAATAAAAAGTTGGTAAAGAAACACGATCTGTCATCACTGAGAGTTCTTGGTACCGTCGGTGAGCCAATAAATAAATCTGCCTGGAAATGGTATTTCGAAACAGTTGGAAACAAGAAATGCCCAATAATGGATACCTGGTGGCAAACAGAAACCGGAGGCATAATTCTCGCGCCTTTGCGCAATCTAGAGCAAACTCCAGGAGTAGCCGGTAAACCGTTTTTTGGAGTAGAAACAGATATAATTGATGGCGAATTAGTTATCAAAAACAAATTCCCGGGGCTATATAAGGCAATTGTTCATGAACACACAACGCCGGATGATGCCTTATATAAAACAGGCGATGGCGCTGTATATCAAGGCACAGACGTAAAAATAAAAGGCAGAATGGATGACGTCATAAATATATCTGGGCATAGATTAGGTACCGCCGAGTTTGAATGCGCAATAAATAAAGTTTCCGAAGTTAAAGAATCCGCGGTTGTTGCCATTCCGGATGAACTTAAAGGACAAACCGCATTTGCTTACGTTGTATTAACAAGTCCTCTAGAAAGGAATGACTTCGCAGAAATTGTCAAAAAAATAGTAAACTCCACACGCAATAACATCGGCTCTATTGCCAAACCAGATTATATAGTGTTTGTCCCAGATTTGCCTAAAACAAGATCTGGAAAGATCGTTCGAAAATTACTTCGGAATCTGGCTAATGGCGGTGAAAACTTACCAGAGCTTCATTCCGTTATTAACTCCGAAGTAATCAAAATTCTGAAAGTATCAGTCAAAAATCCAATCTTTTGCCCAGATATGTGTAAGCTAAAGTGAATTGCTTTATATCTAAAATAGATGCATCATAACAAATTTTTGCGCAATTCATTTGGAAATTTATTCCCTTATCTTCCGTGCTAGGTATATGACTGCCGCTACTATTGCTAATAGTATTGAGAGCGCTAGCATTGCAGGCATTGAATCGAATTTTCCATCCATTATGACATCTGCGCCGACATAACCAATAAAACATCCTGCACTCGCCCAACATAATCCAGAAAGCATATTGAATATTACAAATCTTCGTGGCTGGATTTTTGCCGAACCAATTATCAATGGGCTTATAGTTCGTATGCCGTAAACAAATCTGAATGCAAATATGAAAAATATATCCATGGTGTGCAATAACTTAAAGACCTTTGCCCTTGCCGGTTCTAGTTTGGGCAATCTTTTTATTAACCAGTCAGTTCCGAGTTTATAACCCAAGAAAAACAAGAACTGATCAGCAAATACTGTTGTGCACAGCGAGACAAAAAACACTTTGGTTAAGTCTAGATATCCTAGTGCAGCTAGTGCACTTGCCGTTATTAGGATCACTTCTCCTTCGAACAATGACCCTATAAAAACGGCGATATATCCCCACTCACGTACAAAATCTGTTACTACATTTGAATCAAACATTGATTATATAACGACGCCTTCACGTAGCGTTCCTTCCTTTATTGCTAAATCAGCAAGAACAGTTTCTCCAGCGACAGCAGTTTGTCCGACAACTACCTGAGGTATGGCTCCGAGCGGTAGCCAAATGTCACATCTACTACCAAACCGTATTAAACCAAAAATTTCACCTTTGGTTACTTGTTGTCCTTCATGAGCTTCGCAAACTATTCGTCTTGCAATAACGCCAGCTATTTGGCTAAATGCCATTAGATTTTCTGGTTGTTCATTTACTTCCATAACTAAAGTATTTTTTTCATTAAAAACGCTTGCTTTATCCAGGGAAGCATTTAAGAACGAACCCGGCTGGTATATAATGCTTTTTATTTTTCCATTTACCGGAATTCTGTTTATATGCACATTGGTGATGCTGAGAAATATGCTTATTCTATAGCGTTTTTCTTCTCCTAAGCCCAATTCTGCACCTGGCGTTTCTAGACTTATATTGACAACTTTTCCGTCAGCCGGGCTCACTACAAGCTCATCTCCTGCTGGTATTACGCGTTTAGGATTTCTGAAGAAAAATGCACAAAACAGCGTTAAGATGATGCAAATCCACGTTATATTCGATGAGAAAAACATACAAAACAGCGATAACCCAGCTCCAATAGCTATGAATCTAAATCCCTCCTTATGAATTGAAAAATCTACTCCACAAAAGGTCATAATCCGAAAACCCACTAAATCCACATAAATTCATATTAGCATATGTTTTTCTGTCAAAACTATTTTTTCCAAGTTTGTATACATCATTTTGTTATCGGTTTCCATCGCAATGAATTGATACAATATTTTGTAAAAAAATACATTATTTTCATAAAATTAAAAACCTACAATTGAAATATTTAATGGTTCTTTTTTGTTTTTTAGTTCCAAAATTGCCCATACAAGTGCGTCAACTCTATCGGGGGATTTTTCGATTTTCCCATCGTATGTCAGGTCACACATTTGTTCCTCCAGAGCTAAAAATTCTTTCGTATGAAACACGCGCCTGTTGCTATACAAAAGCGAAATAGGTTCTGCCCTTGCAATTTTACCTTTTATCGCGCGCACTTGTCTGAATGGGGCGTATGGATTAATTGTCTTGATCATCTCACTTACAAGATCTCCGCCATTGTTGGTCTCTGCGACTATGCAACTTGCACTGTAGTCATGACAAGCTCGACAAACTATTTTTGCCCATTCGGGCGCAGAATATTTACCACTCAAATCATCAAGCACATATATTTTTTCATCATATCCTACTCCGGCAACGATTATCCCAGTTTCGTCTGAATTGTCGTTTGAACTAACTGCAGGATCAACACCTATCACCACTCGTTCTAATGCTTCACGATCAATGTCGTTGTGCTGTATATCGGATTTTTTCCAGACAGTATTTTCTTTCACCATTATCAATTGTCCTTCAAGCTCTTGTTTGCCTAGCCAGGTATTTGCATAAGTTTCCTTTACAGTTTTCAAAAATCGTTTACTCAAATTCTCTTCGTTCTGAAAAGTTGAGCCTTGAGTTAAGTAGGTGCCTTCAGAATCTACCATTTTTTTCAAAGTTTTCAGTGGCTTTGGGGTAGTTGTTACGATACATTTGGGATCATCCCCAAGGCGCAATGAAAACAATATTTGGTGCCAAGTTTCCTTCGGATGATTATATTTTGCAAATTCATCCATCCAGACCAAATCGAATTGATATCCTCTGATTTTTTCATAATGATCTGCGCCTATGAGGTATGCCTTTGCTCCGTTTTCCCAAACTATCAAATTTCTCGAGCGATAAAATTTAAATTTCAAGATATTGCTATCTTCGATTTGTTCTTCCTGATTTTTATACATTTTCTGAGCTATCGTTGTCGATAGGAGCCCAGACAGGCCTTCTACCATAACATCTCTTGCCTCAACAACTGATTTTCCGACTATTGCAATACTTTTATATTTTCCGCTATTGACTAGTTCCATTACTGATTCAGCACCGGTGCGAGTTTTTCCAAAACCGCGTCCGGCAAGTATTAACCATAGCCATTTATCGGTATTTGGAATACGTTGTTCCGGTCTGGCTATATCGTGCCAGTTTGGAATGACTTGATTGTTATTTTGTTCATTAATATTTATTTTATTCAAATTCATATTTAATCTCCATTAAAATTATTGTTTATATAAAATATTAGATATATTAAAAATATATTTATTTCAAAAATAGGGGTAGATATCTTATTTATTTAAAATTCCCAAGATTTCCCGAATTGATTTTATTTTTCGTAATCTAATTTTTTCATTCTTATCAAAATCTTCGGTTTTGTATGAGCAGATAACCTCCGAAAACCCAAGTTTTTGTGCCTCTTTTATCCGCGAGTAAGATAGATGTGATTGACGTATTTCGCCAGAAAGACTAACTTCACCAAAGAATACAGCCCCTTGCGGTAATGGTCTATGGAAGGCTGACGAAACTATTGCAGCAACGACAGCTAAATCTATCGCAGGTTCGGTTATTTTTAATCCACCTGCAACATTTAAATAAACGTCTTTATTGGCAAAATTTAGTTTACATCTATTTGACAGCACAGCTACCAGCATCGATAGCCTATATGGATCAAAACCTATAGCAGAGCGTCGTGGAGCTGGATTTGAGGTGTTTGACACAAGAGCTTGTATTTCCGACAAAATCGGTCTAGTCCCTTCAATTCCAGAAAAAACTGCAACACCACTAACGTTATTATCATATTCAGAAAGAAATGCAGATGATGGGTTAGCTACCTCACGTAATCCTTCTGTTGTCATTGAAAACACACCGATTTCGTCGGTTGAGCCATACCTATTTTTTTCACATCTCAATATTCGGTAATCGTACGCCTTGTCGCCTTCAAAATACAGTACACAATCAACCATATGCTCTAGAGTTTTGGGGCCAGCAATTGCGCCATCTTTTGTTACATGACCAACTATTATAACAACAACATCGTTGGTTTTTGCGAAATTGACCAATTCCTGAGTGCAAAACCTAACTTGGGATATACTGCCAGGCGGTGATTGTATTAAATCTGATGAAATCGTCTGGATAGAATCAATAACAACAATGCTATTGTGCTTGATTTCGCTTAAGGCTAGCAAAATCTGATGTATATTTGACGATGATGCAATCCTTAAGTTATCATTGGTAACTTTAAGTCGTTGCGCTCTCATTGAGACTTGCTTCGTGGATTCTTCAGCTGATATGTATATGCAATGTTCTATTCCTCGTATTTCTGATAAAAGTTGCATAAGTAATGTCGATTTGCCTATTCCAGGATTACCTCCTAGTAAAATCACAGAACCATCGACAAATCCACCACCCAAAACGCGATTTATTTCACCCATTTCGGTCTCATGTCTAGATGTAGTCGCGTGTTGCTTATAACTTTCCGATATCTTTTCAAAAAAATGCTCAGGAACTATCGTTTGCGGGCTTGCACTGTGTGAGTTTTGCAGTTCTTCTTCCACACAATTCCAGCCTTTGCATATATCACACTGCCCCATCCATTTTGAGAACATCGCCCCACATGCCTGACATACATATTTTTGTGCTTTATTAGCCATCGTCTTCACTACAACATGGCGTCTCCTACGGGATTTGAACCCGTGTTGTCGCCGTGAAAGGGCGGTGTCCTAGACCCCTAGACGAAGGAGACGTTTAGTGGTGGGCTCAACAGGGTTCGAACCTGTGACCCTCTGATTAAAAGTCAGATGC
>CADBQC010000120.1 GCA_902796745.1 uncultured Pseudomonadota bacterium | reverse complement strand
CTGGTATGGAAGCGATGGCAGAAGAAGGTGTTGTTGCGGATGGTATGCAACCGGGAGTAGCTCAAGGTTCTGTGGTGAATGCTAATGGAGAAGTAGTAGATGAAGCAGGGCAGGTAGCACCGACAACAGCTGGTATGGAAGCGATAGCAGAAGAGGGTGTTGTTGCGGACGGAATGCAACCGGGAGTAGCTCAAGGTTCTGTGGTGAATGCTAATGGAGGAGTAGTAGATGAAGCAGGGCAGGTAGCACCGACAACAGCTGGTATGGGAGCAATGGCAGAAGAAGGTGCTGTTGCTGAAAAACCAAACAATGCAACTGTGCAAACGGGTTTACCAAATGTAGTTACAGATTACAATGAAATGGTGCCAAACAGTTATCTGAGGGATCCGACGGCTGTGTCGGATGCTCAAAAGCACCTAGCAGAATCACCAGTTGTACCAGCAGTGACGAGGTAGCATGACAGCTTCATCCATGCTCATTTTGAAAAGATGTGGCGCTTGCAATAGATGAAACCGGATACTATGGCTATTAAAGAAGATAGCCATAGTAGCGTTTCTCCTGCAACTAAAGTAATATGTGATTTGACGATTGATGCGAGCACTGACGTCGATATTGCCAGCATTTGTGTCGCTGTTTTGCATTTCGATAGGAACAATGTTCGAAAGCTATTACCAGAAAATTCGGTAGCGTCTCGTACTCCCGATATGATTATTTCTCTGCATAAAATTATGGCAGCAGGTATGATCGCAGATTTTGAAATTATTTGAAACCCAGCAATAAACAAAATGGCAATTGCCACAACGATTTTATCTGCAAGAGGATCCAGCATCTGTCCAAGCTTTGTGGTTTGTTTGTACAGGCGAGCATAGTAGCCATCGAGATAGTCAGTAATGCAACAGAAAAGGAAAACCACAAGCGAGATTATTAGACCAATTTTGGAATTTATGAAAAAACCTAAAGCAAAGAGTGGTAGCAAAAACATTCTTGAAATGGTTAGTATATTTGGGAGAGTTAGCAACTTATTTAAAAAATTATTCATTTGTTACTCTATTAAAAAACTCAAAAACGGATGTAGCTGTTTTGCTATCAATACCTTTTACCATTTTTAGGTCTTCAATGGAAGCTTTTTTTATAAGCTCAGCAGAACCGAAATGTTCCAGTAACAATTTTTTTCTGGCACTACCAACAAAATCTATCTGATCTAAAATTGATTTAGTCATATTTTGAGAACGTTTTTTTCGATGAAATGTTATTGCTGTCCTGTGTGCCTCGTTTCGTAACGTGATCAAAAATGATAAAAGTTCATTGTCATGTCCCAAAATAATTTCATCACCATTTCCCAGAACTATTTTCTCATCACCTATTTTGCGGTCATTTTGTTTTGCTATACCAATAATCTTGACTCTACCGGAAAGACCGAGATCAGCCAGAACGTTTTGAGCAATATGCACCTGAGTTTTTCCGCCATCTATAATAATCAGTTCTGGAATTTCTGGAATCTTTTTTGATTTAAATCTTTTTTCTAAGGAAAATTGCATCATCTGTATATCATCTCCACCGTGTGCTGTTGTATCATCTATATTGAATTTTCTCGACTTATTCTTCTGAATTGCTCCATTTTCGAAGACCACCATGACACCACAGGCATTTGTGCCATGTATGTGGCTATTGTCATAAGTTTCGATACGATTGATTTTTTCAATGCCTATCAGCTTACTTAAACCTTCTAACTGGGGTTCATATTGATTAAAATGTTCCTTTTTTAACCGCATTTTAGCATTCGTCTCAGTAGCACTCAGTATTTTTTTATAAATGCTATTTTGTCCAACAATAATGTTTACATTGTGAGACGCTATTAGATTTATATATTCTTTAATATCGCTGATATTGGTGAGTTCAAAATTGGTTACAATATTTGAGGGAGGTGCTACAGTTTTGTAAAACTGTGTAATGAAGTTTTCCCCCATTTCGCTGGGACTAGCTTCAATCGTATGTTCCATGATAAATGTCTCTGTGCCAACGTTTTTCCCAGCTCTAAAAAACGTAACAGCAAATGAGCTACAATCACCTTGTGTTGCAATTGCTATAAAATCGATTGATGATAAATTGTCAATCTGTATGTATTGTCTGGATTGGATTTCTGTTATCGCTTTTATTCGATCTCTAATTACTGCTGCTAACTCAAAGTTCATTTCTTTTGCAGCTTTGTTCATTTGATTAATTAGGTTTTTTCGAGCTACTTCATCTTTTCCATTCAGCAAATCTTTTGCGAATTGCACATTTTCTGCGTATTGTTCTTTTGAAATTTTTTGCACACATGGGGCGGAGCAACGTTTTATAAAATATTGTAAACAAGGTCTTTCTCGGTTAGAAAAAAAGGTATCTGTGCAACTTCTAAGCAAAAAAGTTTTTTGGATGACTTTTATAGTTTCATTTAAGGCTGAGATAGCAGGGTAGGGGCCGAAAAAAAATTTTTCTTTCGGTTGCAAAGTTCGATATTTAAAAATCCGTGGAAATTCATGCTTGTCGTCTATAACAATATATGGAAAGGTTTTATCATCTTTTAATAGAACATTATAAAAAGGTTTAAATTTTTTTATTAGGTTATTCTCCAAAAGCAGTGCTTCTATATCTGAATTGACGAGAATATACTCGATGGAGTTAATATTCGAAACCATCATTTTTGTGCGATTGGAAAGTTGCCCAAATCTCGCATATGAATTGAGACGATTTTTTAAATGCTTTGCTTTTCCAATATATATGATTTTCCCGGCTTCATTGAACATTTTATACACACCTGGTGCCATTCCAGCTTCGTTTGCTACTGATTTGATAAGTTCGGCTATGGCTTCAGGTTTTTTCAAACTATTTCCGCGAATTTATCCGAATGTTTACATTATAGCATGGTCTACAGCGTATCAATTCGGAAATTCATCGGATACTGTTGAGCTCGACCTTTTTTATATGGTGTTCTTTCAGTTGCATTGCCTTTGGGATCGAATGATATTTTATCCCCATCTAATAGTCCATCGATATATGATGATGTTTCGTATACTCCGCCTCCGTGCGATTTGGGATAGTATAACGTGTCAGTTCCATGTTTTAATCCTTTTCGGTATGTGCAAATTTCAACTTTATCTCCGAATTCATCATATGTTTCGTATTTGCCATCTAACTTGCCTTCTCTATATTCCGCTTGCATTTGAATTATTCCATTTTCATAAAAAGTCCGTGCAGTCCCGTCCAATTGTCCATCCTTGTACTCCATATTTGACAATTTCGCTCCGGATGGATAGTACTGCACAACATTTCCGTTTATTTTGTCTGATTCATATTCTATCTCCGACAAGACATCTCCTGTGGCAGAAATGTATTGCGCTACCCCGTGCTTCTTTCCATTTTTATATTGGACGATAATTTTAGCAGTTCCAGTATTTTCCTCAATTGTTCCTGTAAAATTATCGTCTAGAGGCATTACTTTTCTCCCTTTTTATGATTTTTTATGAAATCTTCCAATCCCAAACAACACTGCTTTGCTCTCTCATTCGGATCTTTTATTGCATCAATCTTGATGCCATTTGATTCAAAATATTTCTTCATAGGTGTTTTGGCGCCTTCAATCAAAGGGATTTCCAAGACTTTTATCTCTCTTATTTTTCCAAGATTTTTCCCATTTATCGAAAATGCGACAGTCATGTTTATAGGATCTGACGCTTTTTTATTTAGTTTGCATTTAACTTCAACTATTTTGCTTTTACTAACAGCTTGCATATTGTCATCTAAGGAATACTCTTTAACACTTTGAATTGCCTCAGTTTTTAATCGCCAAATTAAAAATTTGATTATAGTTTTGACCAATTTTTCGTTATCCGCACCACAAAATCGCTTTGAGATTGCTGTCGTGTCCATATTTCTTTTGGCAAAATCAGTCATAGTATTCTCATTTGCTCCAGCCTTCACTATGTCGATAAATTCAGGATATATCTCTTTAACTTTTTCTTTTGCTGATTTCTCAATTTCTGCCTTATTGGACTCAGCTAACGCTACATTGAAGCAGGTCTCAGTCAGAGCTCCTGCAAGCATGATACCCAAAACAGAACCAAT
>CADBQC010000119.1 GCA_902796745.1 uncultured Pseudomonadota bacterium | reverse complement strand
GGAGACGTATCGAAGTGGTCATAACGGGGCGCACTCGAAATGCGTTAGCCCGAAAGGGCTCGAGGGTTCGAATCCCTCCGTCTCCGCCAATTAAGCGGTTTTTACCGCACAAAAAGCCGCAAAGCAGCATTGCTTTGCGGCTTTTTAACATAACAAAATAATAGGATATTATAAACATTTCTCTTATATATGGAGTTAGTATTATGGGGCTTATTAAAAAAATTATTGCAAAACACAAAGAACGAGCAAAAGTCAGAAACGAGGCTTGTGACAATCTTATTGCGCAAGTTGATACAGCTATACAAGAAATAAATTTATTGTTTTCAGATTCTCAATCTTTTGTTGATCCAGGCAAAGAAATTGAATGGAGCAACCACAATGCCTCTCTGATTGCAGATATGAATATAATTAACATTCAAGAATTAAAAAAAGCAAAACAGTATAAAAGATTATTGGAGAAGCAAGCAGAATTATATCAAAATGCAAACTCACTCAAACAAAAAATAAGCGTTCACAATGATAGAGTTGCTGATGCAAAAATACAAAATGCATATGCATTGATTGGAAATGTCGAGGGACGAAAATTAGACAAACAACAAATGACTTGTATTGTCAAAGATGCTCACAACCATCTTGTAATTGCTGGGGCAGGAACGGGCAAAACAACTACTGTAGTTGGAAAAATTAAATTTCTATTAAAATCGGGGAAATATAAACCGGAAGATATTTTGGTATTGTCTTTTACAAATGCTTCCGCAAGTGAGATGAGCCAACGAATCAACCAAGAAACCGGTTGCAACATAGATGCATCTACATTTCACAAACTTGGGTTAAACATTATTACTAAGGTAAATGGTATCGTTCCTAAAAGAACACAATTAAATCTACGCAAGTTTGTTAAAGAACAGTTGCTGCTGAATATGCAATCAGATGCATATTTAAATTTATTGAGCTCGTATTTATTGTATAATCGTGTTGTTTCAAAGTCCGAGTTTGAATTTAAAACACAATCAGAATATGAAGAGTATTTACGATTGAATCCACCTACTACAATAAACAACGAAACCGTAAAAAGCTATGGTGAAATGGACATAGCAAACTTTTTAACGCAAAACGGAATACAATATATTTATGAACATCCTTATAAAGTCGATACCCGCACAAGTGAATACGGACAATATAATCCGGATTTTTATTTACCTGAATATGATATTTACATTGAATATTTTGGTATAAATAAGAATGGCGAAGTTCCTTCCTATTTCAAAGGTGTTAATGGAATGACAGCCACCCAATCATATCAGGCATCTATGAAATGGAAACGGGAAACACATAGTACTAATGACACTATCTTAATTGAGTGTTATGCTTATGAAAAATTCGATGGTGTTTTGCTTGATAATTTAAAGGAAAAGCTTTCTGCAAAAGATGTAAAACTAACTCCTAAAACTACAAAAGAATTATGGGAACAAGTATCTGCTGACGGTGATTCTATTCTTGACGGTGTTATAGAGTTGTTTGAAACTGTTATTAATCTTATAAAGAGTAATGGATATACGATCGCTACTGTACGGCAATTAAATATCGGAAATAGTAATGCTCAAAACAATAATACAATTTTGTCGCTACTTGAACCTATATTTAATTCATATTGTGCCTATTTGAATGAACACAAAGAAATTGATTTTAATGATATGATCAATATGGCAACACAGTATGTAGAGCAAAATAAATACATTAGTCCTTACAAATATGTTATTGTTGATGAATATCAGGATATTTCCAAATCTCGTTTTTCATTGTTAAGTAGTATGAGGAAATCCAATGATTATGACCTGTTTTGTGTGGGTGATGATTGGCAAAGTATTTATCGTTTTGCAGGTAGTGATATCGGATATATTTTGAATTTTGAACAATACTGGGGTTCTACTGAAACCAGTAAAATTGAAACCACCTATCGTTTTTCTCAAAAACTGATAGAAATCAGCGGCAATTTCATAATGCAAAATCCCGTTCAAATCAAAAAATCCATCAAAGGGAAAAATGATACTGTCGGGTTTGCTTTAGGTGAAATTAACGGATATACTGATAAATTCGCTATTGAGTTTATGGCTAAAAAACTTGAGGATTTACCAACTAACAGTAGCGTATTTTTCATAGGTAGATACTCTTTCGATGCTAAACTATTAAGCGATAGCGGATTGTTTGAATGTCAGTATAACAATGCCAGCGGATTTGTCGAGATAAAATATCGTAGGCGTGCGGATTTAAAAATGAGTTTTATTACTGCACACAAGTCCAAAGGTTTACAGGCAGATTATATTTTCATCATCAATAACAAAAAGTCAAGAATGGGTTTTCCCAGTAAAATACAGGATGCAGCAATC
>CADBQC010000118.1 GCA_902796745.1 uncultured Pseudomonadota bacterium | reverse complement strand
GGACTCGGAAATCGTTTCACTTTGAATGCTTCTGAAACAGATTATTAAGAGCAGCAATATTTCTCAAATCAATATGAATGAAGAGCTTGCAAATGACTTGGTTGCTTGTTATAATTACCTGTATCAATGCTGTAAGGAGCTAGTTTCTATGGGTAAGGATGCTAAGCCTATTCGGAAAATAAGGATATCAAATTTTGGCGCTTTAGGGGAAGTTAGTCTGCGTTTAGACAGACCTTTGCAGATTATGATTGGCCCGCAAGCGTCTGGAAAGAGCACGTTAGGAAAAACGATTTACTTTTGCAGAAAAATCCGCGATTATTTAACTGAATATGCTCGTGAAATTTGGAACTCTCCGGAACTAAATGATCCATATACTGGCTTTTTAAAGTTCCTTAGAAACCCATTTATGGGGTGTTTTGGAACAACCAAACACATGGATCCATTTGTAATTCAATACGTTTATGATGACATTAACGGGAAGAACGTAACTATTAAACTTGGGAGAGCCAATTACGTTGATTTTAGATTTAGCGAAAAACTGAGAGATGAAATAATTCATCTATTAAATGAAGCTGCAAGTATTGCAAAGGCTCAAACTGGGGGACTTGCAGAAGATTTTTACGCTCATAGAACATATATGAGCTTGTTTCAACAGCAAGTAAGAAAACTATTTGCCGATGATGAAACACTGCTGTATATCCCTGCCGGTCGGAACTTGCTTGCCACTATACCTGACTTAATTCTTCCCGAAACAACGACAAATTCTATTTCAAGGGCTGTCGACATCAGTCAAATAGATTTAATAACACAGGATTTTATACATTATATTCAACAGATGCGCGGGCGATTTGGCTCAAAGCTTGATGAAATAACACAGACCTACTTAAAAACTGTAAAAGGCGAAATTCGAAATCGAGATGTGGAACTTGCTTGTGAACTAATCAAAGATATATTGAAAGGCGAATACGTCAATGATAAGGATGGCGAAAAGCTGTACTATAATAAAGATAGTTGGATTAAGCTGATGTTTGGGTCCTCCGGACAGCAAGAAGTGTTGTGGGCACTGAATTGTGTTTTTCTAGCTATTTTACAAAATGACAAAACATTTCTTGTTTTTGAAGAGCCAGAATCACACATCTTTCCAGATTCTCAAGAAGTAATAGCTCAACTTGTAGCGCTGATGATTAATTCAACAAATAGCGACGTTTTTCTGACAACGCATAGTCCATATATGTTAACAGCTATTAATCTGCTCATTTTTTCAGGAAAAATTGAAAAAGGTAGTAATGATAGCATTATTGAACGTAGATTCAGGCTTCGCCCGTCAGAAGTTGATGCTTATTTAATTCCTAAAAGTAAAGCCAAATTTGTACACTTAGTATCTCAGAATGACGATCTTATTGACGCTGAAAAAATTGATAGTGTTTCTGAACAAATAAACAGAAAGATGGATGCACTTCTTATGCAAGAAATAAGACAAAACGAGGAAAAGCGAAGATGATTTGTCAACAACTATCTGAGTGTATTGAAAACTTAGAGAAGCAAAAAGTTGAAAGTGCTGGAAAAAAAGGCAATAAAAAAGAGGCAAAAATAATTCTTAAAAACTACCCTTGCAATGATTCAACTAGAGTTGATAATTGCATAGAGTATTTTGATAACAGGCAAAAACCAGGGTGTTCTGAGAAGGGAAAGTCATATATTTTAGATATTGGTCCGCATCCATTTGATTGTGCTTGCGTGCATATAGATGGTGGAGTTGTTGATACCAAGGAATGTCGTAAATGCGATTTCGCTTTTTTCCTAAGCGATTCAGGACACCGTGTAATTCTGGTTGAATTGAAAGGTAGTGCGGTTAGAGACGCGCTCGAACAGCTGAAACTGACGTTGTATATGGATGAATTGCAGAATTCATTTATAGGAAAAAGAATATATGGACGTATTGCATGTACTTCTTCGGTTCCCAAAATATATACGAAAGATCAGCTCGCGTTGCAAAAAGAGTTTTTGAAGCATAATGGAAATCTAAAGATTGGGAAGGCGTCCTTTATTGAGCAGTATGACAGTTTAGATAAAACATGATAAAGCGGTAGTCTTTGCTCTTCTTTTGAAAATGTTGTGCGTAAAGTGCCTTAATTAGTAGGCTTAATATAACATTTTTTGCTACGGGAATAACTGTCTAATCGTTATTCCCGTAGTGCTTTTCGTTTCCCTTACTTGTTCAGCTTACACATCCGATTGCGGTCGGCAAGGAGCGTCGAGGCTTTTGCACAGAGTGTTTTCGCCGAGGCGTAGTCTTTGTCCTGCACGGCGCTGCCGAGCTCTTCCAGAAGGCCGGTCAGGTTTTCT
>CADBQC010000117.1 GCA_902796745.1 uncultured Pseudomonadota bacterium | reverse complement strand
GTGAGTTTTTCAGATTGTAGTATTCTCCAACTAGAAATTTCTTTGTGATTGCCAGAAAGAAGCACATCCGGTACGTCGAGATTATTCCATGATGTGGGACGAGTATATTGCGGATATTCCAGCAATCCATTAGCGAAGCTTTCGTCTTCGACTGAATTCTCATTATTCATAATGCCTGTACAAAAACGCAAACTGGCTTCTATCACCACCATTGCAGGAATTTCTCCGCCAAACAAAACATAATCTCCAATGCTTATTTCTCTCATATTATGGTTGAGTTTCCAATAATCTATAACTCTTTGATCTATGCCTTCGTAACGCCCACAAAGAAAAATCATCCCCGTGCTATTTGCTAAAATTTGTTTGGCTATGGAATGATTGAAGATATTGCCACGCGGGGTCATATATATTATTTCAGGCACACCGTTATACAACGATAGAGCATATCTAAGTGCATTATCTACAATATCTGGCTTCATAACCATTCCGGCTCCTCCACCATATGGTGTATCATCAACAGTTCGGTGTTTATCCATTGCAAAATCCCGTATATTGATAACGTTCAAATCCCACAGAACCCCAAGAGATTTCCCAAGAAGACTATGTGATAGAGCCCCCGGAAACATTTCTGGAAATAATGTTAATATCGTTATCAACATCAGTGAATGTGTTTTAAAAATCCTATTAAATCAGATTTTGCCACTGTTTTTATTTTCTCTTCTTCATTTTCGCAGTTCATAAATTTTAGAGTAAAACAACCATTTTTAATCTCGTCCTCTCCGATAATTACGGCAGTTGAGCATTTCAATCTATCTGCAACCTTCATCTTTTTACTAAGTGTACCCATATGAATAAATTCAGCTGAAATTTCAGCCTCATATAACGATTTCAAAAGCTGAAATGCCACTTCATTCTCGCTTTCTGAAACAGGTATAACCGCAATTTTGGGAGCTATCTCTTTAAATTTTGCATCCTCCATTAGAAGCATCAAGCGCTCTATCCCAAATGCAAATCCGATGCCTGAAACTTCCGCTCCTCCAAATAGGGACAACAAACTGTCATATCGTCCTCCGCCCCCCACTGAATCTCTGTATTCACCACTCGTTGATTTAAATTCAAATGCTGTTTCGCTATAATAATCCAGACCTCTAACCAAAAAACTATCAATTTCAAAATTGATGCCAGCTTTTTCCAACAAGTCACAAACTTTCTGAAAATATTGTTCAGATTCCTTGCTCAGGTAGTCGGTTATTAGTGGGGCCATTTGACATATTTCACGATCATTGGCATCCTTGGAATCAAGTATCCTCATGGGATTTTTACTTAATCTACGTTTGGAATCCTCAGACAACTTATCTTCATGTCGCGAAAGATATTTTACCAATCCTTTGGTGTATGCTTCTCTGGTCTCGCTATCGCCAAGCGTATTGAGTAGCACTTTAGTATCAAATACCCCTATGGCATTTAGAATCTCTGTCGCCATACAAAGCAGAATGGCATCTGTATACGGGCTTTTATCCCCAACGCATTCAAAGCCTAGTTGATGGAACTGGCGATACCTGCCTCTCTGCGGGCGATCGTAGCGAAACATTTCCCCATAATACATTAACTTGACCGGAAAACTTTGTGCAAGATTTTCACTTACGATAGCTCGCATAACAGCCGACGTGCCTTCAGGACGTAATGTTAGTTCCTCACCACCCTTGTCAAGAAAACTATACATCTCTTTTGAAACAACATCAGTTTCATCTCCAATTGACCTGTGGAATACCTCAGTTGCTTCAACGATTGGTGTCTTAATCTCAGCATATCCATATTTTTCGCCAATTCGTCTGGCTGTGTCAATAATGTATCTGTACTTTTTAGCAGGAACTCCATACAAGTCCTTCATACCTCTAACAGGAGCAAACATTGTCTTAAACTATCCATTTCTCGCCATCATCAATAGCATAGCATCACAATACCAATTGTCAATTGATAGCGACGAACCTTTAACTTGTTGCAGTGAATGGCCCATTCAAATTACCATTTATAAACTGCACAACATATGGATCGTCAGTTGCGATGAGTTCTTTGTTGGTTCCTTCCCAAATGATTTTTCCCTTAAATAGCAATCCAACACGGTCGCTTATATGTTTCAAGCTGTTTATATCATGGGTAATAGAAACTGCGGAAATTCCCATTTCTTTTGTGCACCGAACTATTAAGTCATTGATGATACCGCTTGTTATCGGGTCTAGCCCTGTTGTCGGTTCATCTAAAAATATAATATCCGGATTGGTCGCAATGGCTCGCGCCAAAGCTACTCTTTTGCTCATTCCTCCAGATAATTCAGCAGGATAAATATTTGCAACAGATTTATCCAAATCAACCGCCTCAAGCTTTTCAAGAGCTATTCTATATGCTTCTTTTTGAGGGACATGTAGTCCGTATATTAGTCCAAATGAAACATTTTCAATTACACTTAAACTATCAAAAAGCGCTCCTCCCTGATACAATACCGCACATTTTAGCCTTGTCTTAAATAGCTCTTTCTGAGATAACTGGGCAACATCTTTCCCATTGATTTTTATAACTCCGCTTGTTGGTTCGATGAGTCCTAAAATGCATTTTATTAGAACAGATTTTCCAGATCCGGAACCACCTATCACTACATACGATTCTCCCCGCTTGACCTTTAAGGATACTTCTCGTAAAACTTCGTTGTTTCCAAAGGATTTTGTTAAATTTTCAACCTCAATCACATATTCCATAAACAACTCCTTCAGAACAAAACGAATGTTAGGACGCCATCAAGCAAAAGTATCATTATTGATGAAGCGACAACAGAATTCGTTGTAGCCCGTCCCACTCCTTCTGCGCCACCTTTGGAAAAATATCCATGATAGCATCCCATCAAACATATCACAAATCCGAAGACAGAACCTTTTATTAGTCCAGATACAATATCCCAGGTAACCATCGATTCCAATGTATTCCTTATGTAATTTGCTGCGTTAAAATTAAGATAATATACCCCAACAAGGTACCCACCAAGAATTCCTATAATATCGTCGATTAACACCAAAAAAGGAACAAGAAACGTTCCTGTCAAAATCCGTGGAAAGACCAGGTATTTATACGAATTTACCGAAAGGGTAGTCAGTGCATCTATTTGTTCAGTGACTTTCATCGTTCCAATTTCGGCTGTCATAGCTGCCCCCAGTCTTCCAGCAACCATTAGCGCAGCAAGGACGGGGCCTAATTCTCGGGTCATTGCAATCATAACAACAGATGGTATTGCATTTTCGGCGGTAAACTCAGAAAAGCCAGCATAGCACTGCAAAGTCATTGCCATACCGGTAAAAAGCGCAGTCATGCCGACAACTGGCAAGGAAAAATATCCAATCTGCACCGCTTGATGAAAGATCTGTTTCCAGTAATACGGAGGCATAAAACCAGAAACAATAGCCCTAGCTGAAAATAAAGTGATGCTTCCAATTGAACAAAGAAATTTAATAAACAAATGACCAATTCTGTCTAGAATCATATCCCCCAACCAAAATAACCGCCACACCAGATATTTTACCATAATTTGCATCTGAGCAAACATTCTGATATAGATGCGCCATTTTGGACTAAATAGATACCTTAGATGCACGCAATTTCAGCACAAACAATATAAGCAACTTGGACAGTTGTCAATGAAGATAATTGCAGGAAAGTAGGATGGTGGCAATTGTGAAAGAAAATTTGAATGAAGAGGCATTTTGAGTATATTGAGTTGAAATGTTTCGAAATTTTTGATTTTTAGAAAGAAATTTTCAACAATATTCCTCTTTTTATTCAATTCTTTCACATAATTGTGGGACATACTATCATAGCTACATGATGGGATTGCAGCTTGCAATTCATTTTTTGTCAAATCAACTGTAGTGTTACTGTCGCTCTTGCCCTCACACAACTTTGTCCATTACCAATATTTCTATTGGATAAAAGCATCTTCAAGGTGCTTCTATTTGTATTCAGTCTATATGTCCAATGCTATTTTTCGTTTTTTTCAATGATGAATGACTTGACCTCAGGACAAATAGATGAGAGATCATCAATCCAAATATCACTTTCTTGAGCATATATTGCAATAGCATTGCCCTCAAAATTAGCCTTGCTAAATAGCGTGACAGATTGTCCTTTCGGAATAAATACTGAAGCAAAATTTCCTGTAGCGTTTGCATATTCTCCATTGTTCCAATTAATGGACTTGCCAGCATAACCCGGATTTTCCCACTTTTTAAATTTCCCTTCTACCGGAATTTTTTCTACTCGAATTGCCGACGTTTGATCATTCATTCCGTAATCGACAAGATTTGGAGTGTTTTTTGTCAAAGTTAATGAACGGCCACGGTAGTTAGCATCCCAGTAAAGTATAACTCGGTAACCAGGATCAATGCGAACAGAACTTATCGTGTCATTCCCTGGAGCTTTTTTGATTTCGTTATAATCGTGCCCTCCGACGCCATACCTTGTTGATGTGCCTTTGTAATTGACATGTTGATAGACTATAACGCCCGCGTATACGGATGTTTGTAAAAGAGCAAGTCCAGCAATAATTCCTAATATTCTTTTCATATACTCCTCTTCAACCTTCCTCTTTTCTTAGAATACGATAAAACTCACGCATCTGTCAATATTATTGCAGTAATAAGATTAACAAAAAAGCTCTCTACCATATAAATGCGAGTCAACTGAGAGGAGAATACATGGTTCTTCCCTGCAAGCTGGCAGGAGAGAAAAAAGGATAGCTCCATTCTTGGAGCTATCCCGGTGTCAAAATTTGTATATTTAATTTTGTTAGTGTTTGATTTTTCTAGGTGTTAAGATATTAATTGTCATCTTCATCATCATTCACATTGTCCATATTTTCCTTCGAATATTGCTCCTCTTCATTCGCATTTTCCCCCTCTTCATTCGCATTTTCCCCCTCTTCATTCGCATATTGCTCCTCTTCATTTTCAATGTAACTTCCCTCTTCGCCCTCGCCTTCATTTTCTTTTTTCTGTGGGAGGTCTTTAAAGAAGTCCTCTATCTGGGTCTCTGATAGATCCAATCGTAGACCTAGAGAATCTGCGCGTCTATACACAGCCATCACACCTTCGCGGGGCACTCGATACTCATTGTCGATGTCGCTAAGTACATTCTCTAGACTCAATGACCAGAAAATCAAATGATTACCGTCAATCATTGATAGCCCGGTCAAGCAATACACAGAATCACCGGCCAATAATTGTGATGGGAATGTTGTCCCTGATACTTTCAAGTATTCAGGTTTTTTCTTGTCTCCCACATTTACAACTTTATCAATTCCCCCGATTATTAATGCACTACCCAAAATATCTTTGTGGTCTGTTAGC
>CADBQC010000116.1 GCA_902796745.1 uncultured Pseudomonadota bacterium | reverse complement strand
GTTGTTATTCCAAGGCGCTTGATATGGTATCCGCATCTTTACTTTTGCTATTTAATGCAAAATTACTTTATTCCATAATTGGTTAGGAACGCCCACCAACAAAACGCAATCAATAATGGGTGCGAACAACACTGGCTAACAATGTTTAGACGACGCCCAATTGTTGTTACACGTTCTCTTGAAAATCTGGAAATTTCTGTTGGTTCTCTTTGTTAAATTTCATATCAGCAGATCTATTGGTGAATTAATTGCATTGATAAAGTAACTGTCCCAGAGATGCATTATAACCTAATTCAGAAAAAATATAAATGTGAAATTTATGTTTCATAAGTTAAGACGTGTAAAAAATGTAAACAAAATCACAAATTTCTTGAACAAACAGTCATGGATATTCCAATCTGAAAGAAAGAACTAGACTTTCTAATGAGGAAACGCAAATATGAACTTTATCAAACAAATTGCATGTGGTTTATTAGCAATAACATTGCCGTCTTCCACAGTTTCAGCAAGTTCACACCCTGTCGCTAATCTAAAATCTGAACCAGATTTGCAAGACGTAGCGTTGGCTCAGCTTTTCATCTTGAGCCAACAAACACAAATACAACGAAGCCTTGACATAAAAAATGATACATTAACGCACAACGGATTTGAGCTAAAACCAGATAGTTTTTTGATACATCTTCCAAAAGATGTATCTAAAGCGCCGGCATATTGCGGATACGATGAGGAAAATAGAAAGATCGTTCCGATAAATCTATCAGCAAAGCACATGACTTTTGATGGCCTTATGGAGATTTTGAATTATGTTACCAAGCGTGATAATAAAGGAATTTTTGAGCACCTTTATAAAGATAAGGCAGAAATATTCAAATTGCTTTGGGAGAATCCATATGGTGATCCAGAGTCGAAACTTACAGCATTAACAGGATTTATCTATAACGCAGAGAATGACAAGCTTGAAGTAAACAAAAATATAAGCACTATGGTGTTTGATGCTGAAGAATTTCTCGATTCACATGCTGCTGAAAAATTTTTTCCAAGGGTATTCTCTGTCACATATGACAAGTTTAAGCAAATACAGCAACAATATCCAAATATCAATTTCTTGGAAGGTATAGACAAATTACTCACATATAAGAAAAAGTACCCGTTTATAAACACAAAATAGACTAACTGGATAAATAGGAGATAGATAATATCTCCTGTTGAGTTTTGCCTTAGCTGTAAAGAATAATGCAGCAGATTGTAAGGAAAGGCTTATAGGATAGATACTTTTTTATATTGTATATCGCATCGCAATATTTATATATTTCTTAATTACTAAGATAAAATTCTCAACAATATATTTTTTATACAATTCTTTATCATAATTTTTATATATTTTGGCATTACTCCGCGCTGGAATTACAGTTTTCATTCCAGGAGTATTCTGAATACAATTGACAAATTATGTAGCATCTTCTTAACTAAAAAATTGAATAGAAATAAAAGTAATTTGAAAAAGTTGTTTAAAGCAAAAGAGAAAAAGTATGTAATACACCTTAACATGAATATATTCATTCTGAATGCTTAATGTTTTCATGAGAAGTGCTTGATGTTACATTTGCGTAGCGAAGTTTTGTTTGCACAAATAGTAAGATTTCAGAATTCTCATTCTTTCAAGAGAAAAATTTCAAAATGTTGCATTTTTTTGAAAAAATTAAAATTTGTTTAAAGTTTGAGCTATGCATAATGTCGTATCTGTTTGTGTTTGATACAATATTTCTAGAAGGGGAGTATTTGGATTGGGTATGAAGATACTGGTTGTAGAAGACGAAAACAACATAGCGCATAGGGTCAAGATGACGTGTGCAGACGATGGATTTTCTTGTGATGTCGCAGAAAATGGAGTCGAAGCATTGGAAATGATGAAATTTTATGACTATGACGCAGTTGTTTTAGATTTGATACTTCCAGATATCGATGGTTTTGAAGTTTTATCACGTATCCGAAAAATTAAAAATACCACTCCAGTTATAGTTTTGTCTGGATTGAACGCTGTTGATGACAAGGTGAAATGCCTCTCAATGGGCGCCGATGATTATCTCACCAAGCCATTTAGCAAAGTGGAACTATTGGCTAGGATATACGCCATAGTACGTAGAACTTCCGGACACAGTTCATCCAGCATAGAAGTTGGCCCCATATCCATAGATATAAAGCAAAGATCAGTAAAAGTCTACGGTCGGGAACTTGCTCTTACTTCGAAAGAGTATTCAATTCTTGAACTTTTGGCGCTTAAAAAGGGCTCAGTATTGCCGAAAGAGGCCTTTTTAAACCATATATATGGGGGACTTGATGAGCCTGAGTTAAAAATAGTTGACGTGTTTATATGTAAGCTACGCAAGAAAATTTCAGATCTTACTGGTGGTTCAAGTTGTATAGAAACAGTTTGGGGACGTGGATATGTCCTCAGAGATTTTCATGAAGAGACAAATGCGCACATTACCAATGCGCTGAAAGTTAGTTAATTTTTAGAATCTGGACAGGAGTGTACCCAAAGCTACTCACAAATTTCAATAAAATTAGTAGAAAATTTTTACTGTCTGTGAGCAATCCAGTTCAGTAGTCCGTTAAATTTTGCAGAATGTCTCTTGCAAAAATGCCAGAAAACTTCGATGGATTTTATGTTGGCATAGTACACAAAGTAGTGGTAAAAATCAGCACGTAGTATGCGCTCTAACCTGTTGTGCCTGCTCGTTATCTTGTCTTGAATTACAGGTAGCGGAGTTTCTTTGAAACAATTTTGAATAGCAGAAATAAATTTTTGTAATCCTTCAAAATGTTTTTTCAAGCGCCTTCCCGTTTACCATTTTCATGATGAATTCTGTGCATTCTGAAATAGTTTTCATCTAGCCAAAACGCCTTGTGTTCAAATACGTTGCAATGCCATAAACACCCTCATACACAACGCATTAAAATACGCGTCGATTTATGCGCAAAATTTTAGCTGTCGTGCTTACATTAACGTAATCACAAAAGAACATCATAATTTTTTTACTTTGTATTTGCTCAAACGCCTGTATTTCATACTCTCTCACCATATCTCTTTCAGAGAGGCTAGATTGGGGAGCCAATTTTTAATATTATCTTGCCTATTTGACTTCGACATGGTGATTAATAGTACAAGTATGAGGGATTGGCAAGTATATTAACAAAGAAGCATTCTGCTATGCAGAAACAGGGCCGTTGAGAGCTCTAGCATTTGTATAGATTTACTATAGCACTTGGTTTTTCTGTGCAATCTGGCAAGGTAGTAGCGTAATACTGAGTTATAACTTTCTACTAAACAAGTTTCGGATTTGCTCGCTACGTGTTTGATATTTGCATTCAAGCAGGCACTCTCGTTACATACAATATTTAGATTAATTTTCTTAAAACTGAAGCTTTTCC
>CADBQC010000115.1 GCA_902796745.1 uncultured Pseudomonadota bacterium | reverse complement strand
TCGATACAGATGCTGACTCTTTCCGTTAAGCTACTTCTTGCGTATAAGTACGGTCTCTCATGAAATATGGTGAACAATCCCGAATCGTTAGATGGCTGGACATAGGTGGGCGATGGGGAATATCCTTATTTCATCGGTTTGGTTTTCTATGAGGCGCAAAATAATCAATAACACATGGCAGAACATCGTTTTATATGCCCGTGTGTCTAGGATACATGTCCTGGTAATGCCTACGTTGCTGATAGCATGTGCATATCTATACACGCGGTATCATTATGAGATATGCAGTATGAACTCTTTTTGGTTTGTGTCTCTCTCAATTCTGCTGTATAACTTGGCAGTAAACACTATCTCCGAATACAGAGATTGCGAACGCGGAATAGATGATGCACATTCGCCTGGAACAAAATATCGGCTGATAACGGGAATAGTGCCCAGAAAGCATATTTTATACATAGGCATAACAGCATTCTTGCTTGCATCAATTTGTGGGGTATTATCCCTGATATCTCGACCTTATACACTACTATTTCCAGGCATTATAGCGGCTTTCATTACTCTCTTTTATAGCGAACAGCCTTTCGGTTTTAAATACAATGCCCTCGCGGAAGTTTGTGTGTTTATCATATACAGTTTTTTGATTTTCTCAGCATGTATACTTTCGTTAACCCGCACACTCTGCCTGAAAGATTTGTTTTTTTCAATACCGTTCGGGCTTTTGACTACGTGCGTGGTATTAGCAAATAACATACGAGATTATAAATTTGAGCAAGGAAAAACCACAACAATACCGATAAAATACGGGCTTAAATTTGCTTATACGCTTTTATTTCTGATGGTTCACCTAGCATTTTTGTGTGTGCCGTTTTTTGTCTATTTTAATATAATGCCAAGATCTGGCTTTATCATCCTGCTCGCTTACTTATTCATTTTCCTATCCATAAAAAAAATAAACTCGCCAGCATTTATCAACTGCTTCGGTCTTATGCAGACAGCTTTCTCCTTCCTAAACATTGTAGTATTTTTATAAAATTTTAAAACGCGCACTGAACCGCTATTTATTCGAGTTGATAAGATATACATAATTTATATCTGATATTTGCACAACTGGAATTGCATGTATTTTGGCTTCTTTGGAATTTACTTTTGTAATTTTTGCAATAGGGATATCTTTCTCATAAAACCCTCCCTCTCCAGAGGTATATAAAATTTCACCGACTGTCAATCTTGAGATTGCATCATGTTGTTGTATTTCTACGGCGACCATCTCATTTTTATCTGTTCCTCTGATAATTAAATGTAGTCCAGAATTTGTTTTGACTGGTATTGCCATTAGCGAATTTGTTACTGGCAATACTCTAGCGCTTTTTTCATAAACAGATCGAACTACCCCAACAATGCCATCTGACGTAATTACTATACTATCTTCAGCTACATCGTCATGTGTCTTTGATATAATTAAATACGAGTTGTATACTGAATCCTCAAATCCCAAAACCTTTTCTCGCACATTAAAGCGTTCTGAATTGTGTTTTATATTTAGATTGATCTTTATTTCGTCAAGTTCCTGAATGCATTCGTTTGCTTTTATATTTTCAATCTTTAAGACCTCAATCTCTTGTCTTAAGGTCTCATTTTCCTGTTTGATATCTAAGATGCTTTTGACTAATTTAGGTATCTGTATCAATTTATGTGCTTCGACTTTAAGTGGCGCTGTAATCCTTTCCAAAGAAGAACGAACAGAACAAACATATGATACAGACATGTAATCTAGCCCGGCTACCAAAGAGCAAAATAAAATGCCAAGAATCATTAAATAGCTTCTAGGAATGCCGTTATATAAAATAAACTTAGCAATCAAGACTTGTGAAAAATTATTTTTGTTACTATTTTTCATTAATTGCCGTCTCCATTTGCAACTCCTGAATCTTTTTGCTTAGAGTGTTCCTGCTTATTCCTAAAATTTTTGCAGCTTGAGTTTTGTTTCTAGATGCCCAATTCATAACTTTCTGAATCATGGCAACTTCGACTTCCCTTATCACGACAGAATACAGGTTGCTTACTTTGTTGATATCCTTTTGTATCAAAAAAAAATCATCCAAGAGCGCCCCGATCGCATCTGCTATATTCTTTGATTTCATGGTTGTTCCTCCTCAAGTGGCACCAAAATATCCAGATCATATCCATCTTTGCACCACTGTTTAACAGTATCGTAGTTGTTTTTAAACATAATATCCATTTCTGTAAGCCTAGAAAATGTCCCATCTTTTTTCTTTATCAATGGATCAATGCCTCTGAATTTTGGGAAAAATTTCTCCGTCTTATATTTCTGCTCTGGTATCTTACTCAATGGAGTCTGACATTGTTGTAAATTCAGCTGTATTATACGATCATCACTTTTCAATAATTTTTTCATAACATTTTCATCAGTAGAAAATAAGTCATCTTTCGTTATTATCTTCAGTTTTAGCGCTCGTTTTAAAGCGTTTGCGAAATGTATATTCATTGTCGTGTTCCACTTGGCTCCCCAGAAATTCTGTGTAAAATAAATTGATAAATTTGCAAATTTTCTAGCTATATCTGTATTTTTAAAAAACCACTTGTTATCCTTAAATTCCAAATCTTGCACTATTTCATTTATATCTTTCTGACTTATCATCTTCATTATGAAGCCGGTATGAATGTTATATTGTATTCGATCGGCACACATATCTGGAAGATGTTGCTCAAGTGCCTTATAATCATTTTTGTTGATATCTGCATCATCAATGGTAATATTTATCGAATTCAAGATTGCTTCCATTTTATTTTTGCGCAAATATTCGCGATGTATTTTGTCTTGATAGCTTTCTTTTGTATATTCGTTCACATCATCAGTCCAGATATAATCTCCAACGTGAGAAAAAACTGTATGTGATGCGTCATGGAGCAATCCAGCAACTAATTCCTTTTTTGAAACTCCAGCTTTTTTCAAAATTGCATACACTCCAATAGAATGCTCATACCTCGAAAAAGCTGGCAACTTAGGGGTAAAATATCTCGCTCCACCGGATTGATCTATGTGTTTTAAACGTTGCATAACACCCGAATTTATCACAGGCATAACCTCGGAGCATTCAATTTTTTCCTCCCAGACCGTAATATAATCTCCGGCATGATCCAGATGGTAATATGTACCTCCTGCAACGACTAGTGCTATCGCACAACCTAAGACAATCTTCAATCTCAATGATTTCATATTTGAATCCCATATTCTAAAGTTCCACCATATGTTACCAAAATCGGAACAATTAGAAACAGAGCAAACTGTATAAGTGCATGACATATGAGATAAAATTTGGCTTGAGATAACCGAGGCAAATTATAAGTTGAACCGGTTCTCCAGAATTAAATTGTTGAAGATTAATTTAAGAAATGATACCTTTCCTTCTATTTGCTCGACTTGAATTGCCTGATCTACCTCAATCCTATCTTTGTCTCATTTGTTATGAACTTGTACACTTATACAAAACACTTTGCCAATTCATAAAAACTATGTTATCCTATCAATAGATTGGTTTAATGTTAGCTTTTTTAGCAAAGAAGAATAAGTGATGTTAAATAAAAATTGTTTATTGGTGGGGGGTATACTTAGTTAGTACTGTAGTTATAGCCGTTTTTACTTCGACCGTAGCGGTTGCGGAAGATATGGATGAGACTTTAAATACCATCTCTCAAATAAAATGGCGAATACGCGCATACAACACTATTGAGTGCGCAAAATTGAAGTTAGCGCAAGGCGAGATAAAAGACAAGCCTTGGTTTATAGATAAACAACTTAAGAAATCTATAATGGAGGTTGTTGGGAAAGCTCTAGCTGATTGTGTGATGAGCAATAATGAGTTTGAGAATAAAAAGCCTAGAGAAGTTATAACATTTGAGAAAACAACCCCATGGACTTATGAACAGGCAAACTGGAATGCAGTAATACTATATAATTATTTCGCTTGCAAAAGAAATAAGCAAGATTATCAGACTGTCATAAACAAGATAAGAGATTATTATAAGACAAAATTTCGTAACCGTGGTTTTTCCGACAAGATAGCTCAAGTGGATAAATTTATAGACATTGCAGTTACTGTTATCGGGAAGTATGAAAAAGCCTTTAAATGGGATAGATATAATTATATAGAAAACTTTTCTCCTGTATATACGTACGCTGATGATTCATGGTTTGAAGTTAAAAAGGGGAAAAAGATAGATAAGGTAAGATTATATCAGTTTTTTGATACTAAAATCGACCATTATCAAGAAGATGACGAAGGTGCAGAGTTCATTGGCTTAGTAAATCCTAAATTCTATTATTACGATAAAGTTATCTGCCTTGCTGGGTATCATGTTCGTTACTCAAAAACAAATGAAGACAAAACCTTACTCCCAATTAGCAAAGCAAAAATGGCAAAGTACAAAGACAATATGAATGAAGGAATAGGCAATGGGTCTGATAGGGAGGATTTATATGATGAATATGATGAATTCGAGAAAGCAAAAAAACTCGAGGAACGTTTAAAAAAGTATCGTGATAAAATATTTTATGGTCTAGTTGAAGTTTCTCCTTTGTATTGTGACTAGATATATAGTTGCTATTGGCAGTAGCTAAGAATTTAATGTAATTCCCCGATTACTGCCTTTTTGT
>CADBQC010000114.1 GCA_902796745.1 uncultured Pseudomonadota bacterium | reverse complement strand
TTTTGGCAAGGGCAAACGCAACGGATATAAAGGGCGGTTTTGAGCAAAAAAAGCTCGAAACCCCAGCAAAAACTGGGGTTTCGTGGTACGAGTGTTGATAACGGACTTAGTTATTGTGATAGATAGTCGACATACACTTTCCTTTAATGTTTGTTATTAACATTCACAAGCATTATCAAAATGTAGTTTAACGTAGAAACGACCATATTTTACGCCATGGTCTTTATTTAGATAAATACTTTCAAAGGATAAACCGATTTTATGTGCTTTACATATCTCGCTTGCGAAATTAAGTCCGAATCCTTGACCTTGCTTCTGCATAATTTGTGCATTTTCGCTGCGGAAACCCTTTTCACACAACCGCGTTATTTCATTTTCATTACAGTAAGGACCTACAGAAGTAATTTCCACGTCGAGAATATTTGCTTTTTCTTTAAAGTTAACATCAACAGATTGATTATTTGGAGAATACTTTATCGCATTTTCTAATAACACGAAAAGTAACGTTTCAAAGGAAGGATATATATTATACCTATATTTGCTTGTCTCAGCTGTATTAAGGGATATCCATACATTTTTTCGCATATATCCTTTAAGCAGTTTTCTCATTTTATCGAATTTACCAAAAATAACAGCTGGGTAACTACTTCCTTGCGGCAAAGTTGGGTTCAATACAGAATCTAGGTATAAAAACCTATTGGAAATCATATAACTACATACCTGAACATTTTTGATGATTTCAAGCAGTCTATTCGAGTCAACAGTATCATCATCGCCATGTTCTTCAAAGTAAGAATCTGTTAAGCCTCTAATTTGTCCATTAAGTGCGCGTGTTTCATGTAGTAAGTCGTTTACTGGCGCAGTTTTTCTATCTTTTTCCGCGTTTTCGTGAATTGCAACAGCGATTTCATTTGCTACAGAACTGCAAATAGTTTCTTCAACTACAGGATTAAAACAATAATCTTGAGTGGAAATACCCTTTACCCTTTGTTTATCATATTTCCCTTTTATTTTAATCCCGGTGAAAATCAGCTTTTTATTTTGCGCGTTATATACGTAAGAAGATAGTCCATGAGGGCATTTATAACTTCCGGAGGGTGCGTTCTCAAGTGATTCATAATACTGTTTGCATCTTTGGGAAACACAGTTTTTAATGCAGTATGGCATTAAGCGAAAACATGTTCCATCAACAATTTGTTTCCTGTCAAAATCATAATTTGGAAATACAGACATTAGTTTCCTCCTGAGATTGCTCCAAGTATCAACTTTGCACATAAAGAAGATACAAAATCATTAATAATGGTACGTACCACATTACCTTCACTGTTGATATATTTTTCCAAGGAGTTAAAGTTTTTATTTTTAACGGATGAAACAAATTTATCCTCTATTTTTGCAACTGTCAAAGTTGAAACATTTTGCTCTAGCAGACAATTCCTTATCTTACGCCATTGTTCGACTGGATCTATTGACTTTTTTATTTGTTCATCTAACACATCGATCCAAGCATCAATACTTAAATCTTTTGGCGCTACAAAATCAGCAAGCGAAAAGAATTCATTATAATCTGCATCATAAGTATATGATGTATAAGCTATTACTCTCTTATTTGGGTAATTGGCATGAATCTCACGAATAATAAAAGCGCCTTCTTTAGAAAAGCCTAATGTTTTTCCAACGCCTGCAATATCGCAAAGGACAATATCATATGGCTGGACATCCTGAATCGATTCTATATCATTTTTATGATGAATATTAAAACCGTTGATCTTTAAAAAATCTTCAGCATAGAAAGCATTATCATCAATAATCAAGATGCTTGCATTTCTTCGTAGTTCTCCAATACCGCATGCTCTTTTTAATCCTGAATTATCGGAAAGATCAGAAATCGTATTCATAATAATGCATATGTTTGGCATCCTCACTACTATTCTCCCTCCTTGTGACGATAACAATATTATACACAAAAGAAGAGAATAATCAAAGATTTTTATCGAAATAACTATCCTTTCTTAATCCTAAACCCCAGCAATTCCCCCGTAAACTCCTCATATCGTCGTCCGACGCTCTGTATTCGCTTTGAGACTGCGCTGTGCGTGGCAAGGCCGACAGCTTTAGCAACGTCTTCCTGTTTCATTTCGTTCCAGCGCAGCCACAGGATCTTTTGATCCGTTTCGGACAGGGTTTCCCAGAACGCCTGCGCCTCGACGCGATCCCAAACGGATTCCTCCAGTTCGCCGTCCGGGTTAAAGCAGAAATCCGGCTTGGTATAGTTCTTGAGCTGCAGCACCTCTGTGGAAATCTTCGTCGGATGTGCCGTGTCCGTATGATACCAACGCACATAGAAATTGGTCTTATCATG
>CADBQC010000113.1 GCA_902796745.1 uncultured Pseudomonadota bacterium | reverse complement strand
TTGGCTCAGTGGTAGAGCATCTCGTTTACACCGAGGGGGTCGGCGGTTCGAACCCGTCATCGCCCACCATTTTGTGATATTTTTGTTAGTTGGTTTTTTATTGGTAGCCTGTGGTAGAGAGGGGCACTTAGAGAGACCTGACAAAAGCGAGATTTTGAATGTGCAGGGGAATATGTAAACTTATAGGTTTATTCATTTTTTTGTGCTGTTTGGGTGTTTTTAGCTTGAAAGCTGAAGTTGCCACAAGAACTACGCAGTGGGTTGGTGACACTATCTGCGTAGCTTTTGATTTTGAGCTATCAAAGCATGAAAAGATAAGTAGCGAGCCCGGAGGATTAGACGTAGTTTGGCATAATGCAGAAGTAATTGATAAAGTTTGTGAGCCCAGTAAGGCTACTCTAACATGCAAGATAAGAAAGACCATTTCTGATAAACCAATAACATACGATGTGTTTTATGTCATATGTGGTGATGCATGCGAACCACGTTCTGTAACAGGGGAAATAATACCAAATGGATTATTGCCTGAAAGCGAAGTGGCAAAAATATTTGGGGAGAGCCAAAATTATACTTCCTTGCTATACCTGGTATTGATGGCTTTTCTGGGGGGGCTCATCCTAAATTTAATGCCATGCGTCTTTCCGATAATCACATTAAAAATATTTTCGATAGCTAAGATAGCAGGGAAATCGCTACATGAGATAAGAAAAGAGACCGGTCTATTTGCCTGCGGAATTTTTTCTGTATTTTTTGCATTAGGAACATTATTACATTATCTAAAAGAAACAACACCAGGCATCGGCTGGGGATTCTTTATGCAGGAACCATCATGTGTATTCAGTTTAATGCTAGTATTTTTGGCGTGTGCTCTACATTTTTTAGGGATATATCATTTCAGGATACCCAACCTTAGTCGGAATTCACGCCGAACGGCGGGGGCATTTTTCTCCGGTGTATTAAGTGGGATTGCTTCTTCATCATGCGTTGGGCCTTTTGCCGGCGTGGCTCTTGCGGGGGTAGTTTTAGGAGCTGAAGGAATACAGTCATATGCACTCCTATTCGCATTAGGCACTGGTGTAGCGTTACCATATATTTTGCTGGCGTTGTTTCCTAATTTAATGCGACGTATGCCTAAACCAGGAGCTTGGCTGCAAATATTCCAAAGTTTTATGGGATACGCGATGCTTGCATCAACAGTCTGGATATTTTCAATTCTTTTAAGTCAACTGGGGGCAGATACGGCTATAAAAATCTTGTTAATAGTGATAGCAATAATCTTTCTACTAAACCAATTGGTTCATATAAGAGACACTAGGTTATGGAAATATGTTGTCGTCGCAGGTATAATATCTATTACTGCATTTGGATACATTCAGACGATACCAAGCACATCAGAGCAAATATACTGGGAAACGTATGAATCTTCAATGTTTGATGAAGCAAAGAAAAAAAATAAGAAAATATTTTTGAATTTTACTGCAGACTGGTGTCTGAATTGCAAATATAATGAAACGATTTTTGGTGATGAGCAGATAATAGAAATATTTAAGAAAAATGAAATCGTCGCCATAAAATGTGATTGGACAAAAAGAGATGAAAAAATTACTTCTTTGTTAAGGCGATACAATTCGATATCAGTTCCATTGTATGTTCTCATTACAGATAGGAATGCGCAAATTCTTCCCAATATATTAACGAAGAAAGATTTGATTGAAGCAATAGAGGGACATAATGAACAAAATTAGAAAAGTAAATGTTTTGTGCACGATTGTTGGATTGTTCGTAATCATATTTGACCAGGCAATAAAGTTTTCCGTGTTAGCATTCGTCCCAAATGGAACGCACATTGCGGTATGTCAACATGTGAATCTTATATTGACTTACAATTATGGGACAAGCTTTGGATTGCTGAGCCCAAGTAATGCCATGCAATATTATTTGATTGTGGCTCTCATGTTTTTTTGCATAGCGTTTGTCGTATATGTATATACGAAATTGCACAGAACAACCGAAAAATTGTTTTGTTCCCTCTTGATAGGTGGGGCTATAGGAAACCTGATAGATCGTTTTGTTCACGGAGCTGTCATAGACTTTGTCGATGTATACTACAATACTTGGCATTGGCCAGCGTTTAACTTTGCTGATGCATGCATATCTTGTAGCGTAGGTTTATTGATACTATATAATTTAGTGGCAACAAAGAGCTAAATGGGATGTGCAAAGATATCACTTTGACATCACAATTTCAGCATTGTTCTGGTGAGATGAAATAGTCCCGTTAAAACCATAGACAAATGGTAGATTAACTTTTTGATGTCCAAAACTAGCGCTTTTGTATACTGGAATATGCAAATTATTAGCAAACGTTTTTAAAATTTTTATGGTGTCTGCATTTGCGCCAAAATCTCCAAAAATAATCGCAACTGCATCACAGAACAACCCGGCATTTTTCATATGCGTAAGAAGGCGATCTAAGCGAAAACCGCTCACATTTGTGTCTTCTAGAAAAATTATTTTGCCAGAGGTTTCGATTTGCCAAGGAGTGCCTATTGTTGAAATTATGCATGTCAGATTTCCGCCAGTAACCTTACCTTTTACAATTTTGTTCAACCGAGATGGTTCATTGATCGGTTGTAAATCTGAGATTTTTAATGTTCCATTTTTATTTTTAAGAAAGTTCACGATATCCATGTAAGATTTAGATGATTTTTCTTTCGTAGCAAAGTCTTTCAGCATAGGAGCATTCACCGCTAGCCATCCATATTTTTGGGAAAAATATATCATCAAGGCCGTTAAATCGCTGTAGCCTATGATGATTTTTTTCATCTCTTTTGAATAGTCTTTTTTTATAATGAGTGGCATAATTTTGTCTACTCCATAACCGCCCCGTAGTGCCCATAAAATCTTGTGTTGTGTTCTAAGAGATGCGTCTAGCTTTTGAAATTTCATTTTTGCATCGGCGAAAACCTGGGTCTCGGAATTTTTCCCGCTTTCGATTTTTTTACCTATAATCTCAGATATTTTTTTTGCTAACTCCTGAGATACACCACTTGATGGAGCAATGACTTCTACATCAAAGTTAGCTAAATTATGCGCAAAAATAGTGAAATTTCCGAACAGAACAAGTGCTAGTTTTGCTAAAAGTCTAAAAATCATGAATATATCCAAATCATCCACTTCTATTAGTATGAAACTATCACAGTTTGCTCAAGTTATTCAATCTTCTGTCGCAATCTAAAATTTAATATAATCCATTATATGGAGAATATTGATTAATTTTTCTCCTTGTAGTTATAAAATGTTTCACGTGAAACATTTTCAATGGTGAGTAATCCATAGGACGCAAACCTCCACAATATATGCTACAATTTCATTGTTTTGAAAGTGGAATTTTCTATGGTTAAGTCTGTCTTAGAACTGCAATTTGAAGAAGCGAAGACTGAGTTGCAGTCTTTACAAAGAGAATTGGAGTATCACGATGACTTATATTACAACAAGGCTGAGCCTGAAATTTCCGATTGGGAGTACGATCAATTAAGACTTAGATTAAATGAAATAGAAGCAAAGTTTCCGGAATTGAAAAAACTTAATTCTTCGTCACAAAAGGTTGGAGCCCCAGTATCCGGGGTTTTATCCAAAATTACGCATAAAAAACCGATGTTATCATTGGAAAATGCCTTTTCAACTGAAGATTTGGAAAATTTTATAGAGCGCGTTCAGGGTTTTCTAAATACGTCCGAAAATCTTGAATTTTGTGCCGAGCGCAAGATTGATGGACTGTCCGCTTCAATTGTTTATAACAATGGGTATATTGTATATGCAGCGACCAGAGGTGACGGTTATGTCGGCGAAGATGTGACTGAAAATATAAAAACAATTTTAGATGTTCCTAAACGCATTGATTACGCAAGCGAGATTGAAATTCGTGGTGAAGTTTATATGCCGATACAATCCTTTACGGAATTGAACAAGCAACGCGAAGAGAACGGTAAGAAACTTTTTGCAAATCCTCGAAATGCTGCTGCTGGTTCTTTGCGACAACTCGATGCTGAAGTGACAAAATCCAGGAATTTAGGATTTTTTGCGTACTATATTGACGGAGCTGATTTAAATATTGCCACGCAAATCGAAGTTATGGGATTTCTCAAGAAACTTGGATTTTCAACAGCGGAGTGTAGATTGTGCCATTCTCTGACGGACTTAGCAAAGTATTGTCAAGACACTTTGCAAAAACGTCCTGATTTGCCTTATGAAATAGATGGCGCTGTTTTTAAGCTAAATTCCCTGAAGTTTCAGGAAAGGCTTGGATTTGTCGGACGCAATCCACGCCATTCGATAGCATATAAATTTCCCGCTGAAGAAGCTGAGACAAAGGTACTTGATATTGCAATTGGAGTAGGGCGGACTGGAAAAATAACTCCGGTAGCAATTTTGGAACCAGTAAATTTAAATGGAGCTATGGTTTCTAGAGCTACGTTACATAATTTTAATGAAATCGAACGAAAGCAGATTGCTATCGGGGACACCGTGAAAATTCTACGTTCTGGCGACGTTATTCCGAAGATAATCGCTGTTACCCAGAAGTCTGGAAATGAAATTTTTACAATGCCAAAAACATGTCCGTCCTGTGGCGCTGAGTTAATTCAGTATCCGGGGCTTGTTGATTTGTATTGCCCAAATCATTATGGATGTCCCGAACAAGCTGTCCGTTACATTTCATATTTTGTGTCGAAAAGTTGCCTTGATATACCCGGGCTTGGCGAAAAGCAAGTTGAAGAATTTTTTGCAGAAGGACGAATAAAAACCGCACTGGACATATTTAAACTTAAAGAAAAGGAAATTGATGCTCCTTTAGCATCAAAACCCGGATGGGGAAAAGTTTCTGCTCAAAAATTGTATGATGCGATTGAAATGAGACGGAATGTATCTCTGGAAAGATTTGTAGTATCGCTTGGAATTCCAGGAGTGGGTGAGGTAATAGCACAACTGCTGGCAGACAGATTTAAAAATATTGGAAGTTTGCAGAAGGCCGAAAAAGCAGATTTAGTCGAGCTGGATGGGCTAGGAGATTTGATGGCTGAAGAGATATACGAATTTTTTAGAAATGATATAAATATCAGATTTATTGATGAGTTTAAAAAATTGGTTGCTATTTCATATCAAGAAAAAATCATTGATAGCAATTCAGCGTTTTATGGAAAAATAATAGTATTTACTGGCACTTTATCTAGGCTCAGTAGAAATGAAGCTAAACAAATTGTAATTTCCAAAGGAGCAAGTGTTGCTTCCGCAATCTCAGGAAAAACGGACATCGTTGTTGTCGGAGAAAATCCAGGGTCAAAGTTGCACAAAGCGACTGAACTAGGCGTGCAGATTATGAGAGAAGAGGAATTTATCCAGGATATACAAAGATAGTTGCCGGAAATGTGCGAGTTTTCTCTTAAAAACGTTATACGCTTTGCAAAAAAGATCTGGTTATAATTACTGCAGGATAAATCATGGGCGCGTATGTTAGACAAATCTGAGATTGAAGAAATTTTTGAGAGGCTGAAGCAAGAAAATCCGAACCCGACAAGTGAGCTTGTTGCGCATAATGCGTTTACGTTTGTTTTGGCGGTTCTGCTTTCTGCTCAGACTACGGATAAAATGGTAAATAAGGTAACAAAGGAGCTTTTTGCAATAGCTGATACTCCTGAAAAGATATTAAACCTTGGAATTGATAGACTTCAAGAATATATACATCCATTGGGTTTTTTCAACAATAAAGCAAAAAATGTGATGATGTTGTCAAAAGTATTGATCGAAAAATACAGTTCGCAAATACCAACAACAAGGGATGAGTTAGAACAACTACCAGGCATTGGGAGAAAATCAGCCAATGTTATTGCAAATAGACTATTTGGAGCAGATACAATCGCCGTAGACACACATGTTCTGCGAGTATCGCGACGTCTTGGATTAACTGTGAAGACCGATCCTCTTGGAGTGGAAGGCGATTTGCTAACGGAGGTTCCTGCGCAATATCACAAAAACGCTAGCGATTGGCTGGTGCTGCATGGGCGATATATTTGCACCGCTAAAAAACCAAAATGTCACGAATGTTGCCTTTTTGATTTATGCAAGATGGTGAATGGGTAGCAAATAGCATTTTTAGTTGAGGGGAGTTCAACATTTTTAATCTATTTTTAATAAAATTTTAAACAAATTTAATTTAAATTTGCGATTTTGTGATAGCATCTTCTAAATGATTGTTTCTTCAAAACCAGGATCTTTATGAAAATAAAATTAGCATTAGTCATGGCATTAAGTTTGCTCGTAACACTGTGCAGTAATGTATTTGCTTCTTCAAATGATTCAGACCCCATTGTTATAACAGATGAGCAATTTAAAGAATTTGTTAAGAGTGGGAAATTTGCTCTAAACCCAGTAGTGAAGCATTTTAAAAACGATAGATATTCCGGTATTTATTACGATAGTGAACTCAATATACACCACTCAGACAATCAATTATTTTGGGTTGATATGGTTGCTAAATTTTTGGATGAGGAGATCAAAGATTTGGTTTGTGTTAATGGATTTCAACCATTCCGTATAATAGATGGGATGTTGCTTACGATTGATCCTTTACGAAAATTAGATCCAAAGACAGGAAAATTAACTGTCATAAATGGAAACACAGATTTAGTGGAAAGAATATTAATCGAATTATTATATGAATCACAGTGGTTTAATCTAAAATTTCCTATCGTATTCAGATCATCAGATACTGAACCTCTATCTTTGCGTCATCTTACGTATATATTCTGTTCTACCTCTCCTGAGTTGATTGCTAGATTAAAAAATAAAGCTGATTTTAAATCAATCACTGACAAATGGATGCTAATCCCCAGCAGAATGCCAGAATATTATGAAAAATTTGTAGAAATGGTTAAGAATAAATTGCCATATCCATTCAATCACGATATGCGTAATTATAAGCAAGGTATAGAACAGCTATTTTATCAAATGATGCTTTTATATCGGCATCGTGGAGATTATAATGACGCAACATTTCTCAAGAAAGTTTTTGAAATATACAACAAATTCATGAAAGTATATAATAAGGTTACTCCAGATGCTGAAAAAAATGCCAATAAAGAAAGAATTGAAAAAATCAAGGGATACTTAAAAGATCCAAAAACACGGGATAAGATGGCGAAAGCTTTGCTTTTGGATGTGTTCTACTATATAGAAGAGCCTCAATTTGACTGGAGTTCAATTCTACGTTTGGTTGCCAACAACGTAAAGACCGTTTTATACCAAAAATATGGTCAAATGGCTCTTTTTCTGGATCACGCTAGCCCGCATTTCGCATCCTTAGACGAAGAAACAAAGTTGATGTTGCGAAAACAATTGATTTTTGAGAAATCAATTATTCTATTAAAAGAGGGGGTAACTATGGAAGATTTCTATAAATTGTTAATCCGACTTATCTCAGATGACGCTATACCAAATAAGGATGATGAACAAGCTAATAGTACATATAAAGTAAATGATGTTGCAGTATCTTACATGGAAGATGAAAAAGGTAACATAATAAAAGATAAAAGCTTCATAATAATAAAAGTAACACTGAATAAGGATTTTACAAACAAATTAGTGTACGGTATGCTGGCTACTGATGGTATGGGTAATATAGAAAGAACTGATCAAATTGTCTTGGTTTTGGAAGAAAATCATGGCTCGTTTTACTTGAAGACCGCGTATCCAATAAGGTCTAAGGCAAGTGAAAAACAAGATATATCATTTAAAAACGAAGATAAAAGCGCAATTTACAAACTTTACAACGATGTGTTCTTACCTCCCCGTCTTCAACAAAAGAACAAAGAAGGAGGCATTATATTACGTGTAGATAGCTACTAAATGACTACATTGATGTTGAATTAGCTGATTTCAGCATTGCAATTTCGTCTCTATATTTTGCTGCATCCTCGAAAAGCAAATTCTCGACAGCCTCCTGCATTTGCTTTTCGAGTTGTGCAATTTGCTTTTTGATATCTTTTGTCTCTATCTTTGTTTTTGCTTGTTTCGTTAAAGTTGGTGTAGCAGGAATTTTTGAAATCGATTTTGGTGTTATGCCATGCTCAATATTGTATTCATTTTGTATTTTCCGACGACGCTCTGTTTCATCCAGCGCTTCTTTCATCGATTTTGTTATTTTGTCCGCGTATAAGATAACTCGTCCCTCAGTATTTCTTGCCGCCCGACCAATAGTTTGGATTAAAGCCGTTTTAGAGCGCAAATACCCCTCTTTATCAGCATCCAAAACAGCTATCAGTGCACATTCAGGTATATCCAGACCTTCGCGCAACAGGTTTATGCCGACCAACACATCGAACTCTCCAGCCTTCAATGCACGTATAATCTCGATGCGGTCTAAAGTGTCAGTGTCTGAGTGCATATAGGTCACATTTATTCCATTTTCAGAAAGATACTCGGTTAGGTGCTCAGCCATCTTCTTCGTCAGCGTTGTAACAAGTGTTCTAAAACCTTTTTTAGTAGTCTCTTGAATTTGAAACATCAGATCATCAATTTGGTTTTCTGTTGGCTTTACCTCACAAATCGGATCGAGTATGCCAGTTGGACGTATGAGCTGTTCTACCATATGACTTTTACCAGCACGCGCTAACTCAAATTCACCTGGAGTTGCCGACAAAAATATCGTCTGAGGTCGGAAAAAATCCCATTCTTCGAATTTTAAAGGGCGGTTATCCATACAAGAAGGTAATCTGAAACCATAATCCGAAAGATTTTGTTTCCGGGAACGATCTCCTAAAAACATACCACGAATTTGAGGTACCGTCACATGACTTTCATCGACTATTAACATGGCATCCTTAGGCAAATATTCCAAAAGTGTAGGTGGTGGCTCGCCGGGATTTCTACCTGTCAAATATCGCGAATAGTTTTCTATTCCAGAGCAAGTACCTGTCGTCCTCATCATCTCAATATCAAACAATACTCGTTGTTCCAGGCGTTGTTTTTCTAGTAATTTGCAATCATGCTCCAATTCTTTTAGTCGTATCTGTAAATCTTTCTCGATTTCAACAATTGCGCGATTTATAACATCGACTGTTGCGACATAGTGCGAATTCGAGAAAATCTTTATTTCACAAAGTTTACAAATTTTTTTCATTGATGGATATTCAATTTCCGTAATTTCCTCTATCTCATCGCCAAAGAAACTGATTTTCCAAAATGAATCAGACTTGTGTGCTGGAAAAATCTCGATAGTCTCACCAGTTGATCTAAAAATCCCTCGTTTAAACTCTAGGTCATTACGCTGATATTGCAAATCTGCAAGTTGCCTGCAAAGTTTTTGTGGTGAAATATGTGTGCCAATCCTTAATGGCAAAATAACGTCTGTGTAGCTTTCAATAGCCCCAATGCCGTATATGCACGACACGCTCGCAACAATTATCACATCGTGACGTTCTAATAAAGAACGCGTCGCAGAGTGTCGCATTCGATCGATTTCCTCATTTATTGACGAAGTTTTTTCAATATATGTGTCCGAATGAGCAACGTATGCCTCTGGTTGATAATAATCATAATATGATACAAAATACTCTACTGCATTGTTCGGAAAAAACGCCTGCATCTCAGAAAAAATCTGTGCAGCCAAAGTTTTGTTGTGCGTCATTATCAAAGTCGGACGGTTCAGATTTTGTATGACATTCGCTACAGTGAAAGTTTTTCCGGAGCCTGTTACCCCAACAAGCACCTGGTCATTAACTTTTTCTCTAATGCCAGCTGTCAAAAAATCAATGGCTTTTCCCTGATCTCCAGCAGGTTTATAATCGGAAACCAGTTGAAAATCCATTTATTTCTCTCTAAAAATAATGCGTCCCTTATCCAGATCATATGGTGTCATTTCGACTTTCACTTTATCGCCCATCAAAATCCTTATGCGATTTTTCTTCATTTTCCCTGAAGCATGAGCTAAAATCTTGTGCCCATTTTCAAGCTCTACCCTAAACATCGTATTCGGTAAAACCTCCGTCACAAAACCATTAAATTCAACTAAATCTTCTTTTGACATACTAAACAAAAAAGAGCTTCCTCTTCGAGAATTCTAGCATATTTCCGACCGTAATCCCAGCGTTGTGGAGCAATGAGATTGCTCACCATTTCATGAGAGACCGTACTTATACGCAGGAAGTAGCTTGATGGAAATGGACAACATGAGAACAGATTTGCTGTAGCACTTAGTTTTGCGGTGTAATCTAGCAAGGTAGTAGCGTAAAACCAAGCAAGTTTCGGATTTGCTTATTACGTGTTTGATATCAGCGTTCATGCCCAGCTCCTCTTCGTACGAAAAATTTCCATCAGTACAAACAATTTTTAGATTAATTTGCTTAAAACTGAGTCGTTTTCTGAGAATACTTCAAATGCACTAATACGCATCTTTTTCCTATCTACTGCCGTCCAAATCCGTGTTTTTAAAGTTTTTTTTACAAAAGTATACAATTCATCCATTTCCACTATATCCATTGGCTCGTGAATTGTGGATCCTGGTAGCGATATAGTAGATTTTTTTCACCCATTTGATTATGGAATAATTTGCCATAAATTTGCGTCAAAATTCTC
>CADBQC010000112.1 GCA_902796745.1 uncultured Pseudomonadota bacterium | reverse complement strand
TGAAGGATATGGAATTCTGGACGGCCTTTGCGGCAGACAACGGCTGGATGGCTCCCTGCAGCGTCAGCTTCGTGCGCAAGGAACTGGAACTGGATTGAGGCACCCCGCTGTCGTGATACCCTTTTGCTTCCCAATAATGCTGTTGAGCAACAAATCTTAGTGCTGAAGTGTGTTGGCAATAATCATATTTGTGTTGTTGTCTGAGATTTGAATATGGCAAAATTAACATGTCCAGTAAAAAGGCATAATAGAAAAATTGCGTACGATGTAGCATTGGGTGTAAAGATTCTCAGCAATAATCCCAAATATGTTGGCAATCCATTTCATAAAAGAAATCCTGGCAATTTCAATCTTACTCCTCCATCATGCGCAACAACAAGAAAAAATCTTTGCGATGATGTCGCAATTTTTAATAGAAATATTGCACAACAATTGTTAGAAGACGGATTGCGACATGGCTTTTTCAGTGTTTTAATGTGTAATGGCTGGCCACGAAATGTTTGGGCACTTTTTGACAATAAGATACCGCTAGAAGCAAGACTAGATCAGTATGCAGGAACATATCATGGTTTTCCTATGGATAGAAGAGATCCTCTGTATATGGAAATAATTAAAAATTGGTAGAATGAAATGGGAAACAATTTTGCTATTAAAACAGAGTGGATTCAAAATCAAGATAATATTGGTATAGAAGATCTTGCTGCAGATATAACCATTACTTTTTGTGAAAGAAATCTTACTGATAATTATGACACCATTGATGGCTTGAGAAAGACCTCTGTTGCACTTGCACCATATCCCCTAGCGTGGTGGATAGTTTCAAATTGGTGGCGACTTCGATGGGAGCCGACTCCTTTGGTTCCATCTACGGACTGGCGAATGTCGCATTTCCTTCCTGCGATAGGTGATGGATATTGTTGGCCATCAATCGGATTTCAAACTGATGGAGAAATTATCCGCATTACATCATTGCCGACAACAGGAGAGGATGGAGCATCTGTTATTTATCATACGCTTTTTTCTGAATTAATATCAGCAAAATCATTTGAAAAATCAATTGAATCATTTATTAATGAATGTAATAATAAATATTTTGATTCAAATATCAGTCAACTATGGAATTTTATTCAAGATGAAAGAAAAGATAAAGAAGCGACAATATTTAGAATAATAGAAGCAAAACTCGGCTTTAATATTGATGAAGGGCCAGAGAAAGAGATAAATAAAATAATTGAAAAGGCTAAGTATTTTGGAGAAAAATCAACTCAAGAATTGTCAGTATTGTTATATAAAGAATCTATAGTTGAAAAAGAAATAGATGGATTAAAGAATCACAATATTGGTACAGATATATTCATAGAAAATTTATATGAAATGCGAAAATATGCAAAACAAAACGAGAATAAGTTTTTGCCATGGGAATATGGATATGCTCTTGCGCATGAATTTCGCCGAAGTTATGGCATAGAAAATGTACTTTCCACGGAACAAATGTGCAAAATTATTGGAACATCAAAGGAAAAATTATATATCAATTCACAAAAAAACAGCGATTTTGCATTGGGTGTAAGCTTCGGTAGAAATCAGTATTCTGTGATACTTAACAAGAAATATCCGACAGCAATCCGTTTCATGACGGCGAGAATGCTATGTGATGCAATTATTGCCGAAGCAGACGACAATGTTCTTCCTGCAACGTCATCTAAAACAGCACGTCAAAAAATCCAACGTGCTTTTGCGGCTGAATTGTTATGTCCAATTGAATTAATTGAAGATAGACTAGATAATAATTATACTAATGAAGATATGTGGAACGATATTGCTGAAGAGTTTGAAGTTACCCCTTTATTGGTTAAGTCTCAACTTGCAAATCATAGTTTAATTCAACAATTTGATAATGCAAATATATGGTTTGATTCGATTCAAATTGCTACACCAGCATACGCAATTAATGATTTTATATGATTTATTGTGTGTAAAAATAAGTAATTTATGAATAGTGGTAGAATCAAAATTAAACAATGTTAATTTATATTTTCTATGATTGTTAATTTTTCATCATAAAACAATCGTCCAACCTCTTGAAATTAGATGCCCAATAATCCTACAAGGGGGAGGGCGGGGCGGAAGACGGCGTTTTCATGATCAGCTGCATTGCCGGCCTTGCCGCGAAGCGGAGCGGAGGGCGTCGGCAAGGGTGCCGTCCAGTCCCCAGGGCAGGCCGGGCGCATCTTCCCATCCCCCAGAGCGGAGGCAGAAGCGCCAGTGGCACGCCACTTTTCGACAGCGTTACTGTCACAATTGGGCGGCGCTTGGAGACCGGGCCCCCCAAGGTTCGGGACAGAGTCATTATTCCTGTAGCAAGCGAACGGGGTCAAAAAAGGGCCTTTGCGCCCTGCTTCCGGTTTCCTGGGACAAAAAAGAAGAAGGGTTGCAGTGACTTAGCAACCCTTCTTCGAAATTTGGTGCCGAAGGGGAGATTCATGGAATCCCAAAGCACAAATGGTTGATTTTACATGAATTCTTGAAGGAATTGCTTAATCTGACCTTACATCATGACCCAAGTCTTAGTCAAGCCATCCTGCTTTTTTCTTTACTATTCAAGTATAAATACAACACAGAAATCTATAGATATAGTAAAAACAAAGCAAGAAGAAAATTTGAATTTGAGCGTTATCGAGTCTTCAAATATAGAGTTAGTAGAGGAATATTTGTCTAACTAGAACTATGCATGGAAGTTTC
>CADBQC010000111.1 GCA_902796745.1 uncultured Pseudomonadota bacterium | reverse complement strand
TTTCTGCAATCTTCTAATTCCGTCTCCTTCCGAGCCAAAAATCAAACAAGTTTTTCCAGTTAAATCCATTTCATGAAGATATTTTTCTCCTCTCTCGCAGAAAGAAATAACCCAAAAACCAAAATCTTTTAGCTTCTTTATAGCCTGCGATAGATTTTTAACTACAATGATCTTTATGTATTCAATCCCTCCAGATGCAGATTTAGCTACTATGCCATTTATTTTACACGATGATTTTTCACCTATTATAATAGAGGTAATCCCGAACGCAACAGCTGATCTTATGATTGCCCCCATATTATGCGGATCGGTTACACCATCCAAAATTGCGATAGCACAATTTCGAGGCGTGTGCTCCAACTCTGTTATATCAGCGTATTGCGTGTCTTCCACTTCCATCGCGATACCTTGATGCACGGCATCCTTTGGCAATATTTGCTCAAATCCTCCATTCTCGAGGAGAAGAACCTTAGTAGCGTGTCCTTTTGTTATCCATTGAGGCGCAGGCTTGGACTTCAAAATGTATATCTTATAAATTTTTCTGCCTGCCTCTACAGCATACCTGCATGCATGATTTCCGTATATTATCATTTATTTCGCTTTAATACTGCTCGCCTTTTTCATCTCACGGTAAATAGACTTAGAAGGCAAAAGATTTCTCGCATGCTCTGCCCACTTTGAGCTATGGTGTTCTTTTTGCAAAATTTTATTTACAGATTTTGCCTCATTATCAAATCCCATAGCCATGTAGCACTCTATCAAACGTAGCATCGCCTCAGGCGCATGTATTGTTTTTGGATAATTGTCTATTACCGTATTTAGCCTACCAATTGCCGCAGCGTAGTTAAGTCGGTTTTGATAGTATCTCGCCACGTAAACTTCGCGACCAGCCTGCTGGTTCTGCAAATGTTTTATCTTATCCTGTGCATCTTTGACATATTTCGATTCTGGATACCTAGAACAAAGTTCTTCAAAATAAGATTGAGCTGTTACCGTTGATTCTTGGTCACGCTCAATTATTGCCATTTGTTCGTAGTTTATTAAGCCAAGCATGTAAATTGCATATGGAACTTTTTCATGTATTGGATGGGTCTTGACGAAAATTTCATATGCAGAAATCGCTTCATCAAATTTCCCTTTCTTATAGTAGCAGTCACCCGCGAGTAATTCGGCATCCGCAACTAAGCGAGAATATGGATGCAACTTCTCTAACTCTTCAAATATCTTTGCAGCATCGCCATAATTCCCGGCAACCATTTCCTTTTTACCCATTGCAAATATCTCATCTGCAGTATTTTTTTCCATAGCTTCGAAATCTATATCTTTCGAACACCCGCAAAGCAATATAACTAACGCTATCAAATAAAACTTTCTCATATCTATCTCTCGTCAATGCGCTCAGTATAATTGTACCACACGAATGCACAAAGTACGAAATAGGGAGATTTATTTAATGCCAGTTGAACCTATTCCTCCATCTGCACGCCTAGTCTCTGGTAAATCTGAGACCATTTTCCACGAAGTTCTGCTGCAAGGGACAATTATGAGTTGTGCCAATCTCATTCCTGGCTCTATGGTGAACGCTTTTTTAGAATGATTCATCATTATGATCTTTATTTCCCCTCTATAATCGGCATCAATTATACCCGGCGAATTTAAAACTACAATACCGAATTTTGCCGATAGCCCTGAACGGGAGCATATCATCCCAAAATATCCTTCTGGTATACAAATTGCAATCCCAGTTGGCACAATCTCAGTTTCTCCTGGATTTAGAACAATTGGCGTATCTATAGATACTCTCAAATCTACGCCGGCACTATACTCCGTGCCGTATGTTGGTTCTTGTGCATTTGCATTCAGCTTCTTATATTCTATTATCATCATTCAACTCCAGAAAAACTTCAACTACCCTAGGCTCTGTGGCAATAAGCTCGCGTATATCCTTTAACTCTTCCGTTTTTATAAGTCTTTTAGCTAATTCTCTAGCTTGTAAATTGAACTTTTTTTCAATGGCTAATTTCAACAAAATCCAGTTCTTTTCTACGTTATTTTCTGAAATATTTGCCATCATTGACTGTGCAAGCTCAAAAACATCTCTTCTTCCAGAACGCAACAAATATATCGTAACTGCTCTATGTGGATTAAGACAAATTGTCTCTTCAATCGTCTTCAAAACCCAATCCGTGTCGTATGATATATTTCCCGCTTCCGAATACCTTTCATAAAAATCTAGTAACATGCACAACACATCGATCCTGGTCGCATATTCTTTATGCAATGTTTTTAATATCTCAAATTTTTTATTGGGATTATCAATCTTTTCGAAATCTATAAGTCTAAGTCTTATATTGTACTCATTTATATATTTTTGAGGCAATTCATACTTAAATTTACAAGGATTAAATTTAAACTCAAGGTTGTTTTGCTTAGCTTTGACTGCTATTTCCAATAATTCATCTTTGATTACGTGTATCTCTTCGGCGTAGTCTTGTATGGTAGCTTCAGCAAGAGCAATAGAAGCCATTAGTTCCCCTGCGCCCAAAAGTGCCTGTAGTTCTTGACGAATGATATATATATCAACGCAATGCATACCTGTCTTTTCAAAATGTCTTTCTATACAGAAATTTCTTTGCAAAGCGAGAGCTACTTTAAGAATTCGCAAATTATCTATAACTGCGGTTTTTTCATATAGTTGTACGAAATCGTTTTCATCAGAAACAATCAACCTAGCAAGCTTTTTGATCGATTGTTCTTCTTTTGTCGATTTATCTCGAATAAATATAGAGCAAATTCCATGACAAATGGACTTTACTAAAAATAGGACAAAGTAAAATGCAATAACTCCTAGACAAATGACATATCCGCCAATTGAAAAAATCCGGTTGGAAATCACAAATTCAAATCTACCAAATTCTTTTGCATATAGTTGCAAAACAGCAAAAAGAGCTATTGCGAAAACAAATAAGACGAATTTGTGCCAAAATTTCATTTACGCCCAAATTCCCACAAAATAGCTTCTTATCGTTGATTTTATAAAATCGTATCTAGATAAGCAATCCCCTTGAATTATTGCTGTTAACATGCTAGAATCTGCAAAGTATAATTATTGTAATGCCTTTGCATTTGTGTTCGATTTATCTGCTTTAAACAAAGAACAAACGGAAGCTGTTCAGACTACGGAAGGAGCAGTACTAGTATTGGCTGGAGCAGGCACTGGAAAGACGCGGGTATTGACTTCACGAATTGCCTACATTGTTTCAGAACGTCTTTGCGATATAAATGAAATTTTAGCAGTTACTTTTACAAATAAGGCTGCAAATGAAATGAAGGAACGCGCAGTAAGCCTTTTAAATCAAACTGGAACATTTACGTATTCAGGGGAACCTCTTTGGATTGGAACGTTTCACTCACTGGCATTGAGAATTATCCGTCCATATCATAACCTTTTTAACAGAAGTTCCAATTTCACAATAGTAGATGCCTCAGACCAACTACGATTGCTCAAAAAAATTACCGCAGAAAACAAAATAGATGATAAGAAAAATACCCCAAAACAAATTGCTTACTACATCAATCGCTGGAAAGACAGGTGTTATAATCCAGAAGAAGCGAAAAGAAGTTCTCAAAGATTTACAATGGAGGCGATTGCTGCAAATTTGTATCAGCCATACCAAGATATGTTGGAATCTTTGGATGCTATTGATTTTGGTGATATTTTAAAAATTTCAATTGAACTCTTCAAAAAAAATCAGGACATTCTACAAAAATTTCAAGAAAAGTTTAAATATATTATGGTAGATGAATATCAAGACACTAATACTGCTCAATACATATGGTTGCGACTACTGGCTATGGGACATAGTAATATTTGTTGTGTTGGTGACGATGATCAATCAATTTATAGTTGGAGAGGCGCCGATATTGAAAATATATTAAAGTTTGATCAGGATTTTAAAAATGCGACAATAATAAGGTTGGGACAAAATTATCGCTCTACGAAAAATATCATAAAAGCAGCTAGCGGACTTATTGAAAATAATTCAATGAGGATGAAGAAAAAATTCTGGACGGAAGAAGAATCCGGACTACCAGTTATAGTAAAATCATTGATGAATCCAATAGAAGAAGCGAGATTTATTGCAGCACTTATTGAAAATAAACACAGGAATGGATTAGCATTTAGTGATATTGCAATTTTGGTTCGAGCGACATACCAAACCCGCGTCTTTGAAGAACGCTTCTTAGCTGAAAGCATCCCATACATCGTTGTAGGTGGTTTAAAGTTCTATGAGCGCAAGGAAGTTAAGGACGCAATAGCCTATTTAAAATTAACACTTAATCCAGATGATGGTATAGCGTTCGAACGAATTGTAAATCTCCCTAAACGTGGAATTGGCGCAACTTCCATAAACAAGTTCTATACTCTCGCTCGGGAAGGCACAATGTCATTACCTAAAGCTGCTTTAGAAGTGGCTAAAAATTCGAAATCGGCGTCAAATACGAAACTTTTAAATTTTTTTAACCAGTTGGACGATTGGCGCAAAGAAGTTGGAACGTTGTCTCCTGCAAATTTGATGCAAAAAATTCTGAATGAATCTGGATATATAGCTATGCTGACAGAATCAAAAAATATTGAAGATGAAGCTCGCTTGGAAACTCTGGACGAATTGATTAAGTCGCTTGAAGAATTTGATGACACTCAAGAGTTCTTGGACTATGTTAGCTTAGTTATGGATAAAACGAACACAAATAACAATGACACACTCACCATTTCAACTATTCACGCAGCAAAAGGACTTGAGTTTCATACCATTTTTATTCCGGGATTTGAAGAAAACATTCTTCCTCACCAAAAATCAATCCTAGAAAAAGGAGAAATAGGAATAGAAGAGGAACGAAGACTATGCTATGTCGCTATCACCAGAGCTAAACGCGAAGCATACATAACCTTTTGCAACAGACGGGGAGCGTTCGGTTCTTCAAATCCGACCTATACCTCCCCTTCCCGCTTCCTTAGAG
>CADBQC010000110.1 GCA_902796745.1 uncultured Pseudomonadota bacterium | reverse complement strand
TTCTGTCTATCTGAGCTAAAGTAATATACTTTTTTATTGACACATTCTGTTTTGCTTTAAAAACACGATTTAAATGATCTGGGGTAACACTTAATTCCCTTGCGATCACACTCACCTTTAAGTCAGCAGTACAATGCGACTGAACATAGGCTTTTGTCTGTTCATATAAATCAGCTGTCCTTGTCTTCGTCATATATCCAAAACAGTTTATAACCAATTGATAGAAGTCATTTGAAAAAAGTCTAATTTCACGATGTGTTTTTGCTTTGATGAGTCCTTGAAAAATGAGATACTTTCCTTCATCGAGGCTATCATTATATCCAAAATAATCATGTAATCGTTTTGTTATTCTAGATATGCGTTTGTAAACCTCATAGGTTGCCCTTTCAACATCTTTTTCATTGTATGCCGGTCCCATTATAACCAAGAATGCTTCTTTCGCTTCAACAGTACGACCACTAGCAATACAACTACAGAAAAAATCCTGTTGCCTTGCCATTTCGTTCCGCAAAAGCACAACCGCGTTATTTCCTCCCGTTTTTCGTGCCTCAGCAATCATCTCGCGATAGCTCTCATGTTCTCTTGGTTTTAACGGATTATTCATTCGCTGATTATAGTAATCTTCAGGAAGCGGTAAGCGAAACTTATAGTCCGGTTGACCATTCTCTTTTGAAAAGTTATGAAAGTGAAGATTCGCGATAGATGTAAGCAATTGCATGATATTGTCGATTTCAGGCGTGCTCACAATCTTAACTTCAGAAACAAGTTCCTCTAGCTTAGCTGGATTGATATCGTATCTCTCTCCAAAGTACTCTTTTTGATCTAGGAGATTCAGCATAGCATGCTTTTCTCCAAAAAAGCCGGTATGAAAGAAGCCTATGATTTTTGAATCAATAATCAATGGAATAATGATTTCAATCAATCCCGCATGGCAACGCAATATTTTCCCTTTTCTTGTTTCCACGGTCTCTCTTAAAGCAAGCTGCCTTTGACGAGAACATTTGTATAAACCGTCATATGTTGACTGAATCATTTTGCAATAATCACAGCCAGTTGGTGGTTGGAAAGAATTGAGTGATTCCTCAATCGGAACATAGTAACAATCCAATCCTGTAATCTGCTCAAATTCTGCAACAGTTTTTAATATTTGGTTTTTGTAATCAATATTCATTTCCTACAACTCTTACAGGCTATAACTAGTCGATTGTCAAACATCGTCGTCAAACATAGTATATTCGATGAACAATAAAAAATTAATGTCATTTTGCTATTTATAATGGCAAAATACGATGTCTCCGTCTTTTGAATCGTATTTTAGATTACAGCAAATTGCATAAAAAGGCTAATCCAAAATAGAATTGTAAAAAAGGATAAAACGCTCGACAGAACCACTACATTACATGCCAGTTCTGAATCGCCACCAAGTTGCTGTACCATGGTAAACGCTGAGGTTGGCTGCGGTGATGCAAAAACTGCCAATACTATCGCAAAATCACCTTTTCTCCACCCAAAAAGCGAAGCAGTAAGCATCATGATTCCAGGAATAACTATTAAGCGACCAATCATACAAACGATCAAATCTCTGTCAAATAAAGAATGGAAGTTGAGGGACACACCTAATAAAAACAGCAAAAATGGCGTTGCAATTGAAGCCATTTTTTTTATTGAATTATCCAAAGCAATAGGAAGCTTAATTCCCCAGATCAAAAAAACTATACCAAGAAATGATGCTATAATAAGAGGATTCTTTATTATATCCAATACAGTATCATGCCATTTCTGTTGTTTATTCCTTAAAGAATCTAATGCTATTACCGCCAAGGTATTCGATGCAGGAACAAAAAAAGCACTAATCAAAGAAGCTTGCCCAAGAACCTCCGGATACAATGCGGTAGCGATTGGAATACCTAATAAAACATAATTACTGCGGTATAACGCTTGAATCATTACGCCTTGTCGCTCTGGGTTCTTTTGATAAAACATCGTGAATACCACTGCTATAGCGAATGACAGAATAAGTCCAAGCAAACAAAACCCAGTCAACTCCATACTTGAGCTGAAATCAACATCAGATGAATAAATATTGTAAAAGAGATATAGCGGCAAAAAAGTCCTAAATGCTAGCTTATTGTTAATTGGTTGTTGTTCTTCTGTAATTATTCCTACTCTTTTGCACAAATATCCAAACGCAATTATCAAAAAAGTTGGTGCCAAAGCATTGAACGATAGCTTGGCTATTTCATACATTTATATCCCTCCCTATTTTTATATTTAATATAAGTAACTGAGCATATACATTCAATGGCAGAAGCGATAAAAATATGACAGAATACGGCACGCCAAGAATTACTCATGGCGCACCACACTGCCTGCAGCAGTTTTGATTAATTGTTTCACGAGGAGTCTTTACCAGGTCTAAGGTTTTCTTCTTC
>CADBQC010000109.1 GCA_902796745.1 uncultured Pseudomonadota bacterium | reverse complement strand
TTAAGAAAATTAGAAGAAGAACTAGGCATGAAAGCTGATATCAAACACGTCATCAGCAAATCTGAGACTTGCTTGGTCGAGAGTTATAATTCTGTATTACGCTACTACCTCGCTCGACTGCAGCGAAAAAACCAAGCGTTAGAGCAAATCAATTCAGATGCTAGAGCTCTCAATTGCCCTGTTTCTGCATAGCAGAATGCTTCTTTGTTAATATACTTGCCAATCCCATTAATTATTTTCATTTGCTCTTGGTTGTTTGTTTGCCAATTAATCTGCAAGTGAGATCTGTTTGGCTGACGTGTCGACTGAGTCTCGGTAATTGTCACTACATGTTCCAGGCCTGCAGTTTGTATTACTTGACGCAACTTATCGATTTGTTCTGTAGTAAAGTTGTTGTGATTGTATGCTTGAAGTAAATCTTCAATTGCCCAGTCCGATAACGCATTAAGTGATATGCTACCCACATCGCTTTGACTACAGTACAAATGAATTGTTATATGAGGGAAAAAGGTCAGTCAGATTTGCGTAATACTGCGTGCAGTACATACCTCCGCTATTCTCGATATTGTTTGCGTACCCGCACGGCGGTGCTGGCGTAAATATATGCAGTTCGCCTCGCAGATGCTAACGATTCTGTGTCCGAATTGCATTTCTAATTGATTTATTAAGTTCATTTGGGTCTACATTCACTGCGATAGACTCAATATGAGCGTTGCATAATATCGCGCAAGTCACCAACTGCCTTTCCGTGTGCGTATAATCGTTAAATTGAAACAATTTGTTAACCTCTTTCGGATTCGTAAATGTGTTATTTTGCACTTTATTTTGTTGACCATTTTCTATGCGTCGATTTCCTGCCACGTATACTTTAATCCTCTCAATGTTAATTTCATCTTGCGATGCTGTAGAACTAGTTCGATACGGAATGAACGCCTCTACTCCAATCATGCCGTAATGATCGTTATTCAGCTTTTGGATGTCATGAAAACTATAGCGTTTCTCAGTTTTTTTCCCTTACCTTGCACCTCTTGCTTAACTTCCGTATATTTTTTCACATTCTTAACCAGAGATATAAAAGAGTTTTGCCTTGCTTCGTCCGCCGATTGATTATTTTTAGGCGTATCAAGATTATTTAAAAGTTGTATAGTATTTGCTTGGCAGTTACTTTTTGCTTCCTCTTGCTTTTCGTTTTTAGTGATTTCTCTTTGTAAGGTTGCTGTCGCTTCCGAGCTATATATCACCTTCGCCTCTGTTTGCTGTATTGAGATGCAACAAACCAATGGCAATAACATCAACTTTTTTAAATCCAACATTTTTATCTTTTTCGAAAACAAATCATTCTACTTAAGATGCTATCAGCAGAAAGTTAAAAAACAGTTAATGCATCCTTATAACTAATGTCTAAAAATTTTTAAAACTATCAAGTTCAAAGATAATCTTTAAAATCTTATGTATTATTTTTATGTCTGCTAAGTCAATTACAGATCTTTTATCTGTATCCGATTTGATACGTACTAACCGTACTCACCTCTCAAAGGATTTGGAACACCTTCTAGCCTCTTCAAGTATCCTTTTAGCGCCTTTAACCTTTTACTTAAGCTATACTTGTATCTTTGGTCATTTTCTCCAGTAGTACGTTTACATTGCTTACATTTATATCGTTGTTTACCTTTTATTACCCCATCTTTATGCAATTCTTCGCTCCAGCAATGCCTACATTTTACACATTTAATTCAGATCTTTGCATACTTTACTCAATCTTGCTATATTTGATTATGGAACGGTTACTTAATACAGTTTGCGAGGAAGGGATTTTTTGCTATAATGTGAACGTGGGTTAAGTTTTTGGTGGTGAAGTTTTATGAACAAAAATGTTGTGGAGCTTAAGGATGAAGAGCGCACGCACTGTGAAATTTGGACTAGGGTGATGGGCTACAGTCGTCCGGTATCGGCTTTCAATAAAGGCAAGCAAAGTGAGTACAAGGACAGAAAGTATTTTAAAGAACCTTGTGACTGTTGCTCCGAGCGTGCAAAAGCGGCGTAGAAGAAATGAACGTGGTGCAAACTAGCTGTGCACCACGCTGACATGAATTGTGTAGGAGGTTATAAAATGAGATTGAGATGTATCCTAGTCATATTGCTGTTCTCGCAAACTTGTTTTGCAACTATTGAGCACTATGACACCAATGTGAAGCAAATCCTGATAGAAACGGCGTATCGTTCTTGGGCGAATGTACGTGTAAATGAAAGAATTGATCATCAAGATGAATGGTGTAAGCTTCCAAAGTATAAATAAAGCATATACGAAGCAATATCTAAGGCATTGGTAGATGCTATGTTAAGAAGAAATGAGTTTAGTATTGACGTTGATTCTGAAAACGCTATAGGGATAATACAATTTGATAATAAGAAAATACTGAGCTATACTCAAGCCAACTGTAACACTTTGTTGTTATATAATTACTTATCGCACATAATAAACGGTAGATTTTATTCAGAAGTTAGTCAGAAGTACCCTGAAAAAACAGTGGAGGCAAATAGATCGAATATTAAAGGGGTGAAATATGTAGCGCAAGAGTTGAAAGACTATTATAAGAAATGCTATGACGCTTCAAGATTAAAGAAATTTTTTGATAAATTTGATAAGGCTGTAAGTGATCTGGGTCATTATTTTGATGCTCTAGATATGTACGCCTTTTTGTCACATATGAGATCTGGAAACAGCAATACAATTGCTGGAGTAAAAAACATGCCAAGAATAAGTATTCCTAATCTAAGGCTAAAGAATACCTATGATAATACTGGAAATAAGTTATTGCTATCAACAGATGTCGTACCGTATGTATATAACAAACAGGAACTTCTGACACTCCAGAAGTTTTCTGTTTACATAGAAGACAAGAAGATAAAGAAGTACCATATCAGAACTTATGAGAAAAATAGAGCGCTTGAAAGGGAATACGATGTGATGCTCAACGAGTATTATGAAATCACTGAGTTTTTGGACTGAAAACTATTTAGCGCGCATTGCTCGCCATGTGTGAGCATGTACCAGCAGGTTATTTCACAGGGCAGATAGGTACAAAGCGGAGGAGAAATTATGTAGAATAGGAATAGATGAGATATGCAAAACAGTTCAATGAAATCGATTGATGTAAGCAAAAATGAAAGATATGTAGAAATTTTCAAAAAACTCGTAGAAATATACATTGAAACTGGAGAGGCTGTTGGCTCCAGAACAATTGCTAAATCAATAGAAAGCAATCTATCTCCTGCGACTGTGAGGAATGTTATGTCTGATTTGGAAGATTTGGGCATACTGAGTTCTGAACATACCTCTGCCGGAAGAAAACCTACCGAGAAAGGTTGGCGTTTTTTTGTAAACACATTAGTTGAAACAGCGGATGTGTCTGATATGGAAATAGAAGCATTAGATAGTGTTGTGTCAAATACAAAGGGGAAAAGCCTCGAATCAATTTTAGAACAGGCAACTGGTGTTTTGTCGGAATTGGCTAATTGTGCAAGCTTGATAAGGGTTCCGACTGTTAACTCTGAAGTAAGGCACATCGATTTTGTGCTACTTAGTCCGGGGCGAGCTATTGTTGTTATCGTGAATGAAAATGGAGTTGTGGAAAACAGGCTTATTGATGTTGCTCCTACTGTTTCTGCAAGTGTGCTGGAAAAAGCCTCACGTTATATAAATACAAAACTTGCTGGTAGTTCATTAAAAGAAATTCAGGCAAAATTACGAACTGAATTGGATTGTCAGAAGGAGGGAATCGAAAAGATTGTCAAAGAGATAGTCGAACAGGGGATAGGTTATATAACGAATGAAATTACTGATGATAATGAGAATAAGATTATAGTTAAAGGACAAACAAATTTAATTTCCAAAGCTGATGAAATTTCAGATTTGGAAGAGCTTCTGTGGAAACTGGACGAGAAAAAGATTTTGAAAGACCTGATAGATAAATCTATCGAAGGGCAAGGAATCCAGATTTTCATAGGCGCTGAGACAAAAATTTTCGAAATGTCTGGATGTTCTATGATTATCTCCCCATATCAGAATGCGAAAAAAAATATAGTTGGAGCCATAGGCGTTATCGGTTCCTCCAGAATGAGTTACAGCAGAGTAATTACTTTGGTGGATTACACAGCTAAGCTCTTGAGTGGAATTGTCTAAAATTTTTTGGCATATCATACTTCTTACGAAGAATATCTGTCTCAAAAGGAGAAAATTTTTATAAAATACACATAGATAGTGGTGTTCGTGAAATACATCGGTGAACAAGGATACAAATTTGACCGTAGCAAAAATTTGTCACGAAATGGCAAATTATTTGAGTGTTTTGAATTTTATAAAGGAAGATGTTGAAGGTACTGCAACAGGTAATATAAGTGAGATGTGTAAAATTATTGATCTCCTTACATGTACTATGGATTTTTTTAGAAATGTCTATGCGGACAACATAGATTCAAAAGCTGTAATCGATGCTCTAAAAAAAATATACCATCTGAAGGCAATAAATCTTTTCATTGCGAGTAATAATGGCATATACTCGCTCCCTGGAAAAGTTCAAGGAGCGATTTATTGCATTCTGTACGCCATAATGAAATCATCAAAATCTGGAGATATAGTTGTTGCTTCAAGATCTACCGATAAATTCGTAATAAAGTTTCCAGAAAATAGAATCCTGCCAGCAGACGCTAATGAAGCTTTAACAGGAAGTACCCAAAACAATGTTTCCAATATCCTTGTGAATTATGCAAAAAGTATCGCTATCCAGGAGGGTTATAAAATTACCTTAGACGATAATTTTAAACAGGTGCTGATATGGAAGGAGTAACCAGTTTTGGTGAAAAATTTTACGGACGGATAAAAACACGCAATTTAACGAACAAGCAGGAATTGCTATACAAAACCTTAATGCCAGAACTTGAAATAGAATCATTCACCGATATCAATATCTCAAACTTTGCCGGTATCTACTTAGAGATAGGATTTGGTGGGGGAGAACACGTTGCACAAATGGCGATGAACAATCATGAAGATTTGTTTATCGGATGTGAACCATTTGTTAATGGGATAGCCTCACTTTTGGTAAAAATAGATGCAAATAATATAAAAAATATAAGGATTTATCCAGGTGATGCCAGAACGTTTATCAGGAGCATCCCAGATGGTGTTTTATCTGGCGTTTTTTTGCTGTTCCCCGATCCTTGGCCCAAAAGAAAGCATATAAAAAGGCGATTTTTACAAGAAAAAACAATCACAGATATATACAATAAATTAAGGATTGGTGGTTTTTGGAGATTGGCTTCGGATCACAATGGTTATAAAGAGTGGATTTTGAAATTATTCAACCAAGAGAAGTTTAAAAACAGATTTGAACTGAAAACTTTTGATAAAAAAAACAGACCAGATGTTGCTATTTGGGCAAAGACAAGATATGAGCAGAAGGCTATGGAGGATATCTTGTATGTAGAGTGTATAAAAAACGGATCTTCTAATGAAGTTGACTAAAAGAATAATTGGAAAAAATGATGATACTATAGGTGCACAAATACGAGCACGGCGCAAAGAGCTGGATATGACGCAAGGGCAAGTTGCGGAGTTTGTGGGATGCACAGCGCAACAAATCCAAAAATATGAATCTGGGCTTTCTGCAATGACTATTCCTATTCTTTTTAAGGTGTGTCAGGCTTTGCGTGCACATCCCTCCAGATTTTTATCAGGTTTCACTTTCGCTGAAACACAGGAAAGTGAAAACAATAGTGATATGGAAGCAAGGTTGCTTAATGCGTTTAGAACAGTTGAAAATGATAAGGTTAAAGAACGAATTGTTAACCTCGTAGAGGCTCTAATTTCGACCTCCACAATGTAACCTTGCCTTTGAGAAATTTTCCTTTGTATTCTGCAATTGGTGAAACATAAATGTATTCAGCATCATTCCATTCAATTGCGGAAAATGAGGTGTTCCTGCACTTCACAGGAAGCTTAGGGATGATAATTTCAAATGATTTTGAATTGGTTGCTCGGATATAAGCACGAGTTTTTAGCAATGGTTCAAATCGGTTTACTGTTGTTGTATCAGTTTTTCCAGAATTTTTTAGCAATGTTATTTTTTCTGTTAATTTTGACATAATTGATTTCATAATTTCACCTTTCAGTCAATATATAACGTTCTGTTGGAATTTATAATGTGTTTTATATATTTTGATTCTAAAACATCTTCTTCAGAACACTCGTATATATTTTTTGCAATTTGCAACACAGCAAATTGAAGATCTTTGGGGATTTCTTCTTGCTTATCGGTTATTCCTGCGGTATATGTTATCTCGATTGGAGATTTCGTGCCATTCGTAACAACCATAGTTTTACCCCGCTCGTTTTTCACAAAGTAAGATACTTTTTCTTTATCCTTATCGTTAATGAGCCTTTGTACTGAGATTACTTTAATCACGTGATTAACCGGAATTGGAACACATCGCGTAGAAACAAAATCATCTCCGTAAAATGTATAGCGATATGTTTTTTTGAGTATTGGCTTTTCAATATTTTTTTCTAAAATATCTGTTGCCATAGAAATTATTTCTTTCAAATATGTATCTTCATGATTGTGTTCAATTCTTAGATGTTCCTTTAGAATTTTGAGTTCTAAAACTTGTGCATCAGATTGTTTTATTATTAAATTCATTTTATTTTCCTTTCTAAAAAATATTGTTCAATTTGAGTCACAAAAGGCTTTTTCAAAGCCTTTTGTGACTCCAGGGGCGCGCGATATGGTAAGATTTCAAGGCTACCATATCGCGCGCCCCGGTTCTCCCCAACGCTTCGTTGCACTTAGCGGGGGAGAAAAATATGCTCTGTTTTATTTTTCCCAAAAGGAATTCGAATTATACTGATTTCGCTTTCGCATATCAAGGTACGCTTCGCGACTCGCTCGCTTTTGGACGTATCTAGGCAGATACTGTCCAAAAACCTTGACATGCATTTGCTAAATCAGACCGAATTTTTTCATATTTTTGGAAAAAAATAAAACACAACTCCTAACATTCACTGTTGCAAATTCACCTATTACAACAAACTTATTGAATGAATAATCCGAAGGTCTTATGTGACCTAGCTATAGGCTATCACAATAGCAATACAAAACGTCAAGCATTAAAAAGTCCCATCGTCTATTTTTCGGTACGATATATCAGGAACGAAAGAGGAATGCTAAACATGATAGGGAAACAATTTACTGGGAATGGATGGCAAAGTGAATTCTTTTGAAAAAGCATATTTCGGTGTCGTATTTGGAATTACGTGATGTTTCAAGAAAATCTAGGTTTGTTGCACACAGCCAGTGGGGAAAAATATAAATGTCTGATTAATCGTGAAGTAGGGAAAATTTGCCAGACTTAATGTTTTATCGAAGAAAACAAAACAGTAAAATGTAGATGTTTTAAAGATAGATGCGTTTATATGCCCGTAAAAAAGAAGGCTGTAGGTAAACAAGGGGCCAAGAAAGCTTCAGTTTTAAGAAAAACAATTGATACAACATATAAAAACAATCTTAACCATCTTATTTAAATGGTGTGTGAACATATACCTATGAACAACACAAGGTTAGCATATCTGATATTTTGTAGAGAGTTGTACCATTATGTTACTCACTATGATCTCGCCAAAGCTCGGGATTGCTTACCATTTCATGAGAGCATGAGAGACCGTAACCATACGCAAGGAGTAGCTTAATGAAAAGAGTTAACATGAGAATAGATTTACTGGAGCACTTAGTTTTGCAATGTAATCTAGCAAGGTAGTAGCGTAATACCAAACGGGTCTCCGATTTGCTCACTACATGTTTGATATCAGCATTCATGCCCAGCTCTTCTTCGTATGCAAAATTTCCATCCGTACAGACGATTTTTAAATTATTTGCATCAATATTATCTATAAGTTTACGTAAACTTTTTCTTTT
>CADBQC010000108.1 GCA_902796745.1 uncultured Pseudomonadota bacterium | reverse complement strand
ATAAAGCCTGAATAAGTGTTCCCCTAGTTTGCCCATTTGCCATCACTATTCCCTGTTGTTCTATTTGCGGAATAACTTTCTGTATGCGCCTATCGATTTTTTCTATCTGTTTTGCAACATTGTCGTAGTCAGATATTCCCTTGTGTTCAACATCGGATACTACTATATGTCCTTTCATTCCGACGATTTTGTCTAAAAGCTCAGCTCTAAAACCGTTCATCACAGAAGTGACGATTATGAGTGTCGCGACGCCGAGTGCAATGCCTACGAATGAAAACCATGTAACAACATAAGCAAACCCTGAATTTTTTCTCGATTTGAGATATCTAAATGCAATAAATCTTTCAACCATTACAAAGTCTCCAAATATGCGAAGAATCTGTTTTTGAAATAATCTTCATTTTCCAAGACTTTAAAAAAACTGATTTGTTTGGAATTTGCATCAGCATTAGCGTATCCAATTATGTCAGCTCCTTTATAAAAAATCACACGAATATCTTTTTCTTTAAATGCCGGGAAAACTTGTTTTTCATAATCCTGCTCGGTATAGTGTGAAACCAAGCGCATACAATAGCCTTTAAATCCAGCTTTTCTCAGGACGGATGTTATAAAATCATTTTTGGCAAGTGTGTATTCATTCAAAAAGTGCTCATTTCCTGAAGTGCTTAGTAGGTTTTGTATTTTGAGCTTTAGTTCCGAATATTCCTTACGCACATCTTCATGAGCATTTAAATAATCTTTAAAAATTAGAAAACCTTCTAATTCAGGATCTCCAGGCAACAAAACGTGCAAATGTGCGCATAACTCTTCTGTTTTTTTTGTATAAAAATACCGAAATGGAATATTCAAACACCCTTTAAACTCATATCCTAATTGGTTCAATCTCCTAGATTTCTCCAAATTTTTGACTACTAATGCTATATCAATTTTAGGCTTCGCATATATCTCACCAATTGCAGTTGAACCAATATGAAAAATGTTCACAAAATTCGTTCCTTGATTTTGCTGTATCGCATTACTTTCGATTTCATATGCTGTGCTCCACTCATCTTTGTGTAGCTCTAAAGTATCAGTTCCCATTACTGCTCTTACAACGATACCAATCTGCTTATAATGATAGCATTTCTGCGGGTATCAATGTTCTGCTTGTTTTTCCAAACTTAAGATAGTTCGCTGAGGCAGTACACCGATTATGATCAGTTATGTGCTAAACTATAGTCGAGTTTTTATTCGCAGAAGTCACAATTGAACAATCTAGTAGTAATAGCCTCTGGTGGCACCGGAGGACATGTTTTTCCCGCTGTATGTCTTACGAATGAATTGAAAGCGCGAGGTTACGATGTCGTGTTTGCAACTGACAAACGTGGAGTAAAATACCTTGGTAAATATGCCGAGGGCGCTGTAATTCAAAATATTTCAACATCATCTCGTTTTAGATTGTACTGCAGTCTTGTTTGCAATATCTTGAAATATTTCTTTAAAGTGCTTTTGCTGAGACCTAAAATGGTTGTCGGATTTGGCGGGTATCCGTCTCTACCTTTTGTTCTGATTGCTCAAATTCTTGGCATAAAAACAGCAATACATGAGCAAAATGCAGTCATTGGTAAAGCAAATGCTCTCTTATCGCGACGCGCAACAATAATTGCAACATCCTTCCCAAATACAAAGGGATTATCTTCAAACGAAAGATTGGAATATGTCGGTAATCCAACGAGGTTTGAAAAGCTGTATGACATTGCCAAAAAGCCGGACGATAAAATATTTACGATTTTAATTTTTGGAGGAAGTCAAGGAGCAAAGGTATTCTCAGAAGTTGTTGTCGATGCTATATGCGAATTTGCGAAAACTAAGGCTACAAAAATTTTCCATCAGGGAAGGAAACAGGATATCGAGAAAATAAGTCAGGCATATTCTGGTGCTGGCGTTGAATGTATAGTTAAAGATTTTTTCGATAATATCGAAGAACTGTATCAACAGTCTGACTTGGTTATTTCGAGGTCTGGAGCATCTAGCATCTTTGAAATTATCGGGTTTCAGAAGACTGCGATTTTGATACCATATGCTAATTCTATAAATGGTGATCAGCTTGAAAATGCAAAATTTTTGGCAGAGCACAAAGCCTGTCTCCTTATTCAAGAAAAAGATTTAACAAAAAGTAAGTTAGTCGAAACTCTAACGGATATAGACAAAAAAATGCCTGAAATATCAAAAAATCTACAGTCACTGAGAATTCGCGAGCCAGCTAAAAAGTTTGCTGATTATGTAGAGAAAACGATACAATAGACACATTAGATT
>CADBQC010000107.1 GCA_902796745.1 uncultured Pseudomonadota bacterium | reverse complement strand
GCAGACACATTTATGACGCACCTAAAGATATTGATGAAGTTATTGGCGATGGCTTTGAATTTCTAAGAGATTTAAATGTCAAAATTGTACAGGACAATTCTTTTTCGGGCTTAGTTCTAGGTGCCATCATGAATAATGCCTATTAACTTCTGTAATGAGGCGTCTGGGCGATACGAGTTATATTTTTTCAGAAATTTCACAAGTTTTTCTGCGAGCCATTGCTTCTTACGTGTACTCATTGCCAAACGAAATATTTCGCTCGATGCGAAATATTTCGTAACTTAAAAAGCCTGCTAATTATGTGCTATTTCTGATAGTGTCTTATGTACGCGTTTAGGCGCTCTAATGTTTTTTCCCTTCCTAGGATCGCCATTATCTCAAAAACGCTTGGGGAGACCAAGTGACCGCACAGCGCTCCACGTATTGCTTGGGCGATTTCAACCAATTTGATGCCATGATCTTTAGCTAATTCCTTAACTCTATTGCACAAGTCTTGTTCATCCAGCGATTGCACTGAATTCACAATTGTAACTACTTCGTCTAACAATTTCATATGTTGTGGAGTTGCATATTTTAAGCATGCGTCATCATATGTCTGAGGCGCACCTACGTATACTTGCGCAGCATCTACCAACTCCAAAATGGTTTTGGCTCTTTCTTTGAGACTATCCATACCTGCTAAAATACAACGCTCCTGCTCGGCGCTTAGCTCTGAGTGCAAAAAAGGTCTCAGATAGTCTAGTAACGACCTATTATCGCGTTCCCTCATGTAGTGCGCATTTAAATTTTGCAATTTTGCCATATCAAATCTGGATGGTGATCTTCCTACATTATCAAAATCAAACCAATCAATTGCTTGCTTTCTTGTTATTATCTCATCATCTCCATGGCTCCAGCCAAGCCTCAGAAGGTAGTTAGAAATTGCTTCTGGGAGATAGCCCAACATTTTGTAGTCCTGGGCGCTTGCTGCGCCGTGTCGTTTCGACAATTTAGTACCATCAGGTCCATATATTAATGGAATGTGTCCAAATTTAGGAACATCCCAGTTGCAAGCTCGGTATATTTGTATTTGTCTAAATGTGTTAGTTAGATGGTCATCTCCTCGTATGACATGCGTTACTCCCATATCATGGTCATCCACAACTACTGATAGCATATATGTTGGAGTTTCATCAGAACGCAATAACACAAGGTCATCCATCTGTGAATTATCGATTGTTACTTCGCCCTGAACCATATCATTTACTGTTGTCTTGCCTTCATTTTCTGCTTTTAGGCGTATAACAGGATTTGTTCCTGCAATTTTCTCCGAACAGCCTCTGCATTTTCCGTCGTACTTATACGATTTTCCGGCTTTTAATGCCTCTTCTTTTTTCGCGGCTAGTTCTTCAGGTGAGCAATAACAGTAATACGCCTTTCCCTTCGTAACCAGTTCTTCAGCCACTGCTTTATGTCGTTCTATATTGCCTGACTGAATTACAGGCTCTTCATCCCAATCTATCTCAAGCCACCTTAAAATCTCGAATATGGATCTAGTGTTTTCCTCTGTTGAGCGCAACTTATCCGTATCTTCTATACGTAGCAAAAACTTCCCATCGTTATGCCTTGCGAACAACCAATTAAATAGTGCTGTTCGAACTGAACCAATATGTAAAACTCCTGTTGGACTAGGGGCAAATCTAACCCTGATCTTGTTCATCGTCTTCATCCCTACCAAGAACATCATCTAGATCATTGAGAGCTTTCAAGTCATCTTCATCAAGTTCTTCAGTTTCGCTATCGTCATCTGTCTCATCGAAATTGTCAGGCTCAAGCATTAACTCCTCTAGGGTCTTTTCGGTATTTTCTTCATGGGCAGATGGTATATCATCCCCTTCATAAGTCACTCTTTTGGCAAGTTCTTTTAGCCCGTCTATAGAAATCGTTTCTTCAGCTATTTCTCTAAGTGCTATGATAGTCGACTTGTCATTATCCCTTGGGATTGAAGGCATTGCCCCACGTTCTATATCCTTCGCTCTTTTTGATGCCATCAAAACTAATTCAAATCTATTAGGCACTTTTTCAATGCAATCTTCGACAGTAACTCTCGCCATTAGCCATTACGTAACTCGTAACATCACTCAACAATTCTACCACATATTTCAGTCCCTGAAAAAACTTTTAAGATGTAGCGGGAAATAATTTTCTAAGCTCCTTTCGTAAAAGGAGTACAATGAGAAGAAATCGGTTTCCGTGCTTGTTTTTGGGTTAGAAAATGAACATTTGGCATCCATTTACTCAAGAGAAAACAGCTCCAAGACCTCTGAAAATTATACGAGGGGAGAAAGAGTATTTGTATGGTGAGAATGGCAAGCGATACGTAGATATGATTTCCAGTTGGTGGGTTAATATTTTAGGACATTCTCAGCCAGAAATAGCAGATGCCATAGCAAGGCAAGCTCACACTCTTGAACATGTGATTTTTGCGGGATATACGCACGAGCCAGCTGAAAATTTGATTAATATTTTGTTGGGGCATTTGCCGAAAAGTTTGACAAAATTTTTCTTCTCGGATAATGGTTCCACGGCTGTAGAAGTTGCATTAAAGATGGCTTACCAATATTTTGCAAACCAGGGAATTGGTGATAGAGACATTTTTATAAATCTCGAAGGAGCATACCATGGCGATACTATAGGCGCTATGAGTGCAGCTGGCGCATCTTCGGAATATCACTCGAAGTTCAAAAAATTTTTCTTTGAAACATTTTCAATAAAATTTCCTCAAAATGCCGAGGATGAGGATTTATCGATTTGTGAACTTGAGAGATTTTTGGAGCAAAATCATCGAAAAGTTTGTGCACTAATAATTGAGCCACTTGTGCAAGGTGCAGCTGGCATGAAAATGCACTCGCCACGATTTTTAGATAAGATCGTTGAAACGGTAAGAAAATATGGAATTTTGGTAATTTTTGATGAGGTAATGACCGGCTTTTACAGAACTGGTACGATGTTTGCAACAAATCAAATAAAAAACATTCCCGATATAATATGTCTATCCAAAGCGTTAACCGGCGGTTTCATGCCGATGTCGTTAACGGTGACGACAGAAAAAGTATATGATGCATTTTGGTCGGATGATTGGCACAAAGCATTCATTCATGGACACTCGTACACAGCTAATCCACTTGCGTGTTCCGCTGCGTGCGCTACACAAAAAATTTTGCAAACAGAAGAAATTCAAAGAAATATCCGAATGATTTCGGAAACTCATACGGCTCGATTGGGCGAATTGCCAAGCAAAAATATCATCGCTAAAAGATCATGCGGGACAATTTCAGCAGTCGATTTAAATTCATCTGAATTAGCAAAGAACGTGGCAAAACTAATGTTTGAAAACG
>CADBQC010000106.1 GCA_902796745.1 uncultured Pseudomonadota bacterium | reverse complement strand
TTTTAGATATATTTTTACTATTTGTTTTCATATTATCCTCCATAAAAAAATATTATTTATACATATCCAGAATGAAGCGCATAGTTGAGCTTCTATATAAAACTTCTGGATGTTTAGATTTTTAGGGATTTCTCTCCCCGCAATTTCAGGGTATGACTACCCTTGCAAAAATGTCAAAAAATAAAAAGTCCCATAAAAATCTATGGGACTTTGCGTAAAACACAATTAACAACTTTAGGACAAGCACGGCAAAAAATATTCGTAAAGCGGTAGTTTTCGTGCTTTTGGATCGTGCACTTTCAAAGGTTCTTTAGCTCCATAGTGATTGTGTAGTGATTCTTGATATGTTTCCCATTCAACGCGTTTCAACCCCTGCTTGTCCATCCATTCATTTATTTCTCGCCAAACATCCTCTTCAAAATAATATTCTACAATCTCTGGAAATTGGTGTGGTATTTCATTTATAAATTCGTAATGAGGTTCTTCAGGCGGGTAAAAACAGATATCATCGGTATCAAAGTTTGCTATATAAAAGATGTTATGTTTTCTGATTAGCGGGTAGAGCGTATGCAATATTTTCTCAAATGGTTGAGACCAAAACTCACGTGGCTGAAAATTATCCCCGCGCAAAGTCTCAATGCTAACATTGTTTTGCTTGCCGTACCACTTGTAAGTATCCCCAATACCATATCTCCAGAGAAAAAATTTTTCTGAATGCAGTCGAGTTTCATAATCAGTTATAGTAAATGAGTTTTCCAATACAACTTTCAATTCACTTTTTGGTTTGTATTCCATAGCCTCAGTACCACTATGCAGAGCAGTGATACTCATTGCTATTAACACTAATTTCTTCATAATCCTCTCCCAAAGGTTACTTCACATATTTAGTCTACCTTGCATCCATTTTCTTCTAGTAACCATTCATCCAAATTTAGGATGATATCGTCAATTTTGTATAAAACATCTTGCAATGTTATGTTTTTCTCTTGACAAAATTTACACAAATCCGCATAACCTTTGTGCGAAATTCTCTGATGCAAATCTGTTCGTGAATCGAGAGTTTTGCAGTACTTGCATGCTTCATACATATTGCAATTTATCGGATCAAATCGTACTTTTTCCTGCTTCTCGTCATAGTGCCATCCTGTAATATCTGAAAACTCTCTATCAGTCAGTGGTTTCCCGAATTTGCCCCATATCTCCTTTACCTCACTATATCCGTAGAAATAATCCAGAACTTCTGTCTTCTTAGATTGGTTTCGTCCTATTAAATAGTGAAATGAGTGAACTAATTCATGAAATAACACGCAATCTAAATGTTCTGGTGTCCCGCAAATGACATTCCGACCATCGTATCTTGCAAATTTTATATTTGACAAATCATTTGGTGAGAGATAAATAGTAAATTTCTTACCGTAAAAATAGTTATCTTTTCTGTTTTTATTTGGATTCTCAGTTACTTTAGATAAAAAAATAGCATAATCCTTATTTTCGAATATATCGTCATTGTTCCATATTGTAAGCGGAGAAATCGCGAGGTCTTTGTTCATGTAAATTAGTTTAATCATGAGGTTGCCGACTGCGTTTTGGCAAATCGCCTCAAGCGCATTTTCAATTTTGTCGCATTTATACGCAAAAAACGGATACTCACAATCTGCATATTTGATAGTTTTGTGCAAAAGCTCCTTTGAATTCAGCCTTTGACATTCATCAATAGCATCAGTCCCATAAATAACTTTTGCCTGCTCGATAAATTTTTGATTATTAAACTTAAGTTTCATTTCTTTTCTCCATAAAAAAATATTGATTATACATATCCAGAATGAAGCGCATAGTGGCGCTTCTATAAAACTTTTCGGATGTTTAGATTTTTAGGGATTTCCCTCCCAACAATTTCAGGGTATGACTACCCTTGCAAAAATGTCAAAAAATAAAAAGTCCCATAAAATGCACTATGGGACTTGTTTAGGGTAATTGGGTTTCTTCATTCTTTTGCTTCGTATACAACCACTCCTACATCCGGTGTTCCTGTCACTACTTCGAACCTCGATGGATGCTTTAGCGTTTTGTATGGAATGTTTGCTTTTAGACATTGTTCATTTTTGTAATAAAATTTGTATACAGGTACCAAATAGGTTGTAAAGTGCATAAGAAGTGGCGCTTTATATAAATCACTTTTTATGAATAAGTTCTTCCTTAACGACGTAGAAAATTCATCGAACGAAATAATATAATCCTTTTGCAATATTTTCCATACTGCCTTTTCGAACTGTTTTTCGATTACTTCTGGGTACGTTGATGCTCTAGGAAAACACGAGTACTTTCTGTCAGTATAGTCAAGTGCTTTGTGATATCTAGACGCAATGGCAAGTATGCCCAAGTCTAGAATTGCAGTTTTCAAATGAATTAACTGCTCATCCACAGGTCGTTTCCAGAAGCCATGAGGCTTAAATGGTTTACCTAAAAGAACACGTTCATCCGCAGTTAAAAAACCACTACAACTCCAAGGGGACCAGCCGTATTCTAGCTTGCCACTTATCACTAGGCTACAACGACTTTCTCCGATCCTCGTTACCACTCGTTCTTCTGTGCTAATCGCATTTCCCATGTGGCACGCCATTAATAAACCTAGAACAATAGAGATAATGCATCTCATAGAAAACTCAAATTTGTAATCCCCTCATTTCTATGTTAAGTGTGTTTAGTATCCTGAGTCAAGGTACTTTTCGGGTCGTATTACGATGTTATTAACATTTTGTTTGCATGGCTTAAAAATATCAGTTCCTTTCTTATATTCCATATGAAAGATTCGTTGTGTTATTTTTCCCGGTATTGTGCCTAGATTAATTGCTTTTAAGACTAAGTATGAATTGGTATTTAGGTAATCAAAATGCAGTCTTCCATCCTTTCCAAGATACCAACCAGTTATAGTATTCACTTCCTCATCGTCGCTCCAAAATTCCAGTAGTTTTTTGTAAGCTATGTCTTGAATCTGAATTTTATGCAGAAAATGAATTGACCTCTGCTTGTTCACATTATTCAATCCCATAAGATTGTGTAATCCATGAGTTAATTCGTGAAACAAAACAGCGTCTAGCGTGTTTGGTAATTTTGTAAATTTGCTGTTGCAATAGCCTATACAGTTTCCAAACTCATTTTTTGTCAGATATATTGTGAAATTATCATACCGAATTAAATTTGTTTCACCATCTTTGTCACATGCATTCCACAGTATCGTTATCCTTTGCTTGTCATCTTTTATGACGTTGTGAAGTCGTCGTAGTAACAAGTTGCCGGCGTCGTTGTGCCATAAAATATCAAGTGTATCTTTTACTTCAATATTTAAATTGTTATAATTTTTAAATACATTTTGCATAACTTGATTTTGCGTAGCATTCGGCAACTTGAGTTGTTCATTTTGTATACTTCGCAACAACTC
>CADBQC010000105.1 GCA_902796745.1 uncultured Pseudomonadota bacterium | reverse complement strand
CATCGATGTATTGACTGGATTTTTCAGTCACGCTTGCATTATTTACTTCGCTATTTATTTGAGTTGTTACATCTTGAGTTGTGTCACCAATTACATTACTTTGCTTACATTTTTCATATATGCCTGAGCTGTCCTTTGTCAGATTGTGTGGTTCATATTGACTTTCATAGATACTGTTCTCCATAGAGAACCCAAGGTGTATGCTTATGGGCAATGCCAGCATATATTTTAATAGCGTTCTTTTCATGTTTTTCTCTTTCAAAACAATCGCATTCAGATTTCGAGCGCTTGCCTACTATTGTTGTAAACTAAGCAAATAAAAATCTACATCATTTCGAATTTTATATCATTTTTAGCTAAATTTGTGAAATTTTTTTACTAAATTAAGCGTAACAATTAAATTAACAAAGAAGTGTCACAGTGACAATTGGAATTGCATAAAGAAAAATAATGCCCAACCGCAGAGTATGATGATGTAACGGTCTTATAGACCGCCACAATTGTGAAGAGCAAACAAGGGTACAGACATAAAACCTGGCTCTCCCCAAGCTCATCACTTATATCGGACTAAACATTGGGCTTGCTTATTTCTATATCTATTGCATTTTTTTCTGAGTTTGATAACAGTGTTAGTCGAGAAATTTTTTATCAAAAGGCAAACAGATTATTAGATACTCCGGGTCATTAGCTCATAAGGTTAACGAATAATTAACTATTCTAGGTTAGAATGGACTAGGTTGAGCGTGTTATATATGGTGATTTATGGAAAAAAAGCCATTGAGACTGCTAGTTATTGGCATAGTGTCGATAGTCATCTTATGTGTATTGTATGGAGTTGCCAGCAGAATTAGCCTAGACGACAAAGGAGATATGTATGATTATGAATGTCTAGCCAAATCTTTTATCGTTGTTTTAATGAGCATAATTGCTATCAGAATTTTGTTTGTGGCAATTATAAATCCCTCTGAGATTCGTCACAAAAAGAAAATGCCTGGAATTTTAAAATACGTTGTTGGTGCTCTGGTTTTAAGTGTGGCGGCTGTTTACATTGTGACTGCGATTTATTCTAAGTCAGCGATGGCTATTTTCACAACACTAGGAGCATCAGGAATTGGTATAGCTTTTATTGCGCAAGACACGCTCAAAGAACTAATTGCTGGAATTATCATATCTTATCAGAATGACTTCAGAGTAGGGGATTGGATAAAGCTACCGGATGGCACCATCGCCCAAATTCTAAAGCTAAAACTGACATGCATCGATTTGGGACTCTTGAATGACACCAGACTTTATATTTCAAATACTAAATTAACCGGTAATGCAATTGTAAACCTTAGTCAACCAAATCCATCACATTTCAACAGAATAGACGTTATTTTGGAGCATGATGTTCCGGTAGAGCAAGCTCGCAGAATATTGTATACAGCGACAGCTAATACCCCTGGATTAGCATCGAAAGAGCCCTTGGTAGTTGCCGATGCAGTGCTTCAAAACGGTATATTATTTGCCGTTTTCTTCAAAATACCATCTTTTGATGTTGGTGCAGAAATGAAGCATAGAGTCATTTCTTCGGTCGTTCAGCATCTGCATAAGCACGGTTTAAAAGTTTGCGAAATAAGCGGACAAATTAACATTAATCACATAGATACTAACGCTATTCGAAAATTTGATGATACAAAAGCGACCGATGCCATAACTGCTTTGAAATATTCAGGGCTTTTAAAAAATTGTAATCAAGAAATTCAAACAAACTTTGCAAAAGGAATGGAACGATTATTTGTACAAGCTGAAGAAGTGATATTTAAACAAGGAGATGCAGGCGATACTATGTTTATAGTTGCTGAAGGTGTGGTCAGCGTTTCTCTAAAGGTATCCGCAACAGAGAAAAATGGAGAGACAAAAACTTCATCGAATGTCGTCGCGATTTTATCGGACGGTGATTATTTCGGCGAAATGGCATTGTTACGGGGAGAAAAGCGAAATGCAACAGTCATCGCAAAATCAGATGTTGTTTTGTATAAAATCAGGCGAGAAACGATAAAAGAATTTATGAATTCATACACAGATTTTGCAGAAAAGTTGAGTGCTGCAATTATAGAACGTAGTGCAGAAAATGAAGAGAAAAAGACAGAATTCATGAAGACACTAAGCAAGAAAGAGGATCCTATTTCAGGATTTGTGAATGCGTTCAAATCATTCTTAGGACGATAATTTGCCTGTCAATCTCGCTGCCGACCGAGAGCGAGGGGTGCAAAGCATCAGTATCTTGACAGGTTGGAGGGCGCAATGTAATAAGTAGTTGAGGTTATATCACGTTATGTCGACAGAATAATATGTAAGTCGCATTGGGAACAAAAGGAATAAATTTTAAATATTTAGTGGTGTAAAATTGTTACAATGCGACAAAGATTTTTTTGAAAGAAAATTATGAAAAAGTTGTATCTTTTGGGAAGATGCCTGCTAATTGGAATGGCAAGTAGTTCTTTTTGTAATAGCGAATTGAGAGATTTTGAAAATTCATTGAACAAAATAAAATTTATAGATATGAATTTTTAGATTCTGGAGCGCATGGTAATGCTGGAGTTATGTAGCACCCGTGGGAAAATGCGTTTAAAAAAGCTGAAATAGAATACGATGGAAAGAACATCAAATTCATTGTTTTTCATTGCCGCACGCATCCGACTAGAGAAAATATTCATAGGATTTTCAAAGATAAAGGTCTTAGTTTTCATTTTCTGGTGGATATCGGGCATTCCTAATCAATTATAGAATAAAGTAATTTTTCATTAAACAACAAAAGTAGAGAGGCGGATACCGTATCGATTGCCTTGGAATAACGACCTATTCTTCTATGAAATCGGGCTAATCACCTTCATATTATTGAATTTTTACTTTCGACTAAACAAGTTTCTGACTTACTTATTACATGTTTATTAAATATTTTTATCTTTTTATAAGCAAAATTTCCGTCGGGACATAACATATTTATCTTAAATTTTTTTCTTAATTTTTAGAGCTAACCGCCTATATGCCCGCAAATCTCGTGTCTCTGTTACTTCAAAATCCAGGACAATGTCCTAGAATTTGGTTTTGGATTCTGTCAACAGCAAGATTTATATTACATTGTAACAAAAGCTCATCCATCTCTAGTATTGGGGCGTTCTTTATTGTTTCTGCAACTGTAGCTTTTGCGATTAATTCCCTTAAAATTTTAGAATAATTTCTGATCCATTTTATTATTAACGGATTTGGCACACCTTCCAGCCTCTTCAAGTATCCTTTTAGTACCTTTAACCTTTTACTTAAGCTATACTTGTATCTTTGGTCATTTTCTCTAGTAGTGCTTTTGCATTGTTTACATTTGCAACATTGTTTATCTTTTACTACCCCATCTTTACGTAATTCTTCGCTCCCGCAATGCCTACATTTACCATAAATTTATCTCCATTTTGCTATATCTAACGCAAATTGTAGCATACTTTT